>JBAXQP010000043.1 GCA_037131655.1 bacterium
GCGTTAGCATCACCACGAAGCTCCATCAGCTCGGCAGTTAGAATAATTGTTTCAAGTAAATGGTCAACCCCTGTACCGGCTTTTGCCGAGACGGGAATCATTTCCGTCGGACCACCCCATTCACGCGGCACTAAATTTCGTTCTGATAGCTCTTGTTGAACTCGATTGAGGTTAGCTTCGGCTTTATCGATCTTATTAATCGCGACAATAACTTCCACGCCTGCATTAGTAGCATGGTCGATAGCCTCAATTGTTTGCGGCATCACACCGTCATCTGCAGCAACAACTAAAATAGCAATATCGGTTACCTGAGCGCCACGCGCTCGCATTTTAGTGAACGCTTCATGCCCAGGAGTGTCAAGAAAGGTAATACGCTTCCCATTGACTTCAGCCTGATAAGCGCCAATATGCTGAGTAATTCCACCGAACTCACGATCAGCAACACCAGTTTTTCGAATATAGTCCAAAAGTGTAGTTTTGCCGTGGTCGACATGGCCTAAAATCGTAACTATCGGAGGTCGTTCTTGGACCGTGACAGCAGCTTTTCTTTTGGATGACTTTGTGGTAGGTTTGGTAAGTTTAGTGGGTTTTTTGACAACCACTTTGACTTCAGGTTGTCCCCATGCAGGTTCAAGACCATAATCACGGACAACTCGCTCAGCCAACTCCGGCTTAAGCGCTTGTGTAAGGCCAACTAATTGGCCCCATACCATCAACTTCTTTTGAATTTGTGATGGGATAACTCCCAGCATCGCCGCTAAGTCGCGAGCGTTAATACCTGGGGGTAAATGCAGTTTTTTTAACTCATCTCCAAGGTCTGCAACAACATCGCGGACGGTTTGAGCGGTATCTTCGTCCAGTAGAACAGATGCATTTTCGACGACGATACCCAATTCAACTAATATTTGCTGAAGCTGGGATACACGAATGCCTAAATCCTCTGCTAGTAGCGCAACACTCAATTTTGCCATTTTAATTTACTTCACCTCTTTTGCCCCTCTCGCCCTCAGCGCTTCAACGGCTTCGGGTGATAATGTCGACTTCAATACCCGCTCGAAATGTTTCCTTTTCAAAGCATTTTCGATACAGATGGAGTTCAAGCACACATATGCGCCTCTCCCGGGAAGCCGACCTAACATATCTATCAGAATCTGCCCTTCTTCTGTTCGGACTACTCGGATAAATTCATTTTTATCCCCCGTTAAGCGGCAAGCTACACACATTCTCTGCGGCACGTGTCGCATGGATTATCACCTTGCCACTTTATGGTTGGGGTTCACCCGGCAACTCTGTATGCGTCAAAGGCGCTTCTTCGCCGGGAGCCGGTTGAGCATCACTACGGATATCAATACGCCAATCAGTCAACCGCGCTGCTAACCGAACATTCTGTCCACCCTTGCCGATCGCCAGTGAAAGTTGATTCGCTGCTACGATGACTAAAGCGCTTCTATTCACTTCATCAATCGTCACACTAGCTACCTTGGCAGGGCTAAGAGAATCGGCAATAAACTGCGCCGGTTCCGGCATCCAACGGATGATATCAATTTTCTCGTCGTACAATTCGTTAACAACGGCCTGAACACGCGCCCCTCGATGGCCAACACATGCGCCAATCGGGTCAACACGCTCGTCAGTGGTTGTGACGGCAATCTTTGAACGCTGGCCTGGTTCACGAGCAACCGCTTTGATCGTTACGGTCTCATCTTCAATTTCAGGCACTTCGATTTCGAATAGGCGACGCAGCAGGTTCGGGTGAGAACGCGAGACGGTAACAACCGGCCCTTTACCACCCTCATCTACACGAAGAACGTAGACTTTAATGCGGTCGTTAAATCGGTATGGTTCAGTCGGAACTTGCTCACGCGGGGGCAATATCGCTTCAATCTTGTTGACGGCGACATAAACAATATTATTTTCTCGCCGCTGCACAACACCTGATAGCATCTCGCCAACTCGCGCATTATATTCATCAAAGGTGCGGCGGCGCTCAGTTTCTCGCAGCTTCTGCAAGACAACTTGCTTAGCAGTTTGGGCCGCAATGCGTCCAAAATTCTCAGGAGTGACTTCCTTATCGACGAAATCGCCAATTTCTGTCTCAGGATTAACCTTGCGAGCTTCTTCCAAGCTTATTTGAAGGTGTGAATTGCTAACGATACCAACCACTTCACGCTGACAATAGACCTTTACATCATTCTTGTTAGCATCGATGCGCACATGGGCATCGCCAGTGGTAGCAAAATGTCTTTTATAGGCGTTAGCAAGCGCAGACTCGATGGTTTCAATCAACTCATCCAGCGGAATGTCTCGCTCTTGTGAAATCTGCCTCAAAGCTTCGATGAACTCTCGATCCATTTTCGATTAAACCCCCAACGAAACGAAAAGGTGGGTAAACAACCCACCCCCGTTGGCAATTCCTCCGACAAAATACTAAAATTATTATAGCACACAGCCCGCCCCGATTTCAAGCGCAACGAATACAACTCAAGCGTCATTGAAGCTATTTCACCTGCTATTATTAACGGGCTAGCTTCGAGGGGAGAAAGAAAGGGAAAGAAGCAAGACACACGACTCTGCCATGGACATACCCTTAAATGTCATTACAAGGGATGTTCGTGCCCGTAGCAATCCTCCTCCAAAAGCTATCTTAGCAGGGATACGTCTAAACTTACGAACGGGCGACCCTATTTGGTCGCCCGTTCGTATCAGAGAAAGAGAAAGAACCCTGAAGCCCCCTATAGTCCCCCTTGGAAAGGGGGACACTCTAAGGCTGATCTTTGACTTACTTTCTCTTGATATACTTCTCTGGATGATCTTTAAAAGGTTGAACACAGGCAGAACAGCAGAAGTAATAGGTCTTCCCTTTATAGACATACTTAGGAGCGCTTTTTGGGTTCATTATCTTTTCACCCCTAACTGGACATACTAAAGCCACCTTTTTCACATGAGACTTAGTTTTAAGTGTTGTATGACAGGCAGCCATTGCTGTAAAACTTATCCCTAAAATCGCAATAAATAGAACTAACTTACGAATCATTATTTCTCCTTAAAATATCTCCGTATATTTCCAAGATACGGAGTGTATACCCTTAACGTTCCAACAAAGCCCTTTTTTAACCTCTATACAAACTTCTTTGTTTTTTTGTATAATTTTAGAAGGAATCATCACAATAGTCTCGAAATGACTATTCAATATCTTATTTACTCTGCGGCAATCTCACTTGGGAATTGTCGCCTTTTGTGAACATAAGGAGGTGTCACATTGAGCGCAAAAAAGAGCGCTGTCACCGAAAAGGTGACCTATGATAGATCTCGTTTATTTTTACTAAGCGTAGCCTCCCTGGCTACCTGCGGTATCGTTTTCAGCACTCGCGCAGCAACCCTTGATAATATGCGGGAAAGGTTCTTTGTTCCTGTTTTTGGACAGGATGCGGGAGCTGCGGCTAATGGCTCGCTGGGATTAATCTTTATCGGTCTCTGTATTACAATGTTCCTCGGCAGTCCCCTTTGCGACTATATTGGAATGGGCCGTCTGCTCAAGCTTGCGGCGCTACTGCATATTGGCGGCACACTTGCCACTATATTTGCGGCATCCCTCGGCCATAGCCCGGCGATTAACTGCTGGATTGTTTCAGCAGGCAGCCTTACAGTCGGCTTGGCACATGGTCTAGTTGAGGCAGTTATTAATCCCCTTACGGCTTCAGTGTATCCCGATGATAAGATCAAGAAACTTAACCACCTGCATGCTTGGTGGCCTGGCGGCATAGTTATCGGGGGTCTAATTGCATTCGGGATGGCTTCGATGAAGATGGGCTGGCAATCACAACTCAGTGTTGCCCTCATCCCTGCAGTCATCTATGGAGTTATTTCCTTCGGCACTCTCTTCCCGCCTACCGAGCGTGTTGCATCCGGTGTCCCTGCCAAGGAGATGTGGAAGCAGGCTGTCCGCCCTGCATTCCTTCTTATGTTCTGCTGTATGTTCCTGACAGCTTCCTCTGAACTATCACCCGACCAATGGGTAAAAGCCGCTCTGAGCAATATCGTTGGCTTTAACGCAATTCTAATATTGGTCTATGTTAGCGTACTCATGTTCACTATGAGGCATTTCGCAGGCCCCCTGGTGCACAAATTATCTCCCATCGGTCTTCTTTGGTTGTCGTGTTTATTGGCTGCCATTGGCCTGTTTATGCTAGGTGTAGCCAATAGTCCAATCACCGCTTTTATCGCTGCCACACTCTGGGGTACCGGTGTTTGCTACATGTGGCCGACAATGATTGGCGTTACAAACGAACGCTTTCCTAAGGGTGGAGCGCTTCTAATGGGCTTAATGGGCTCAGCCGGAATGGGCGCAAACTACTTCACTTTGTGGAAAATGGGTGGGATACTCGACCAATATAAAATCCAAAAAGCTCAGTCATTCGGCTTTGCCGATTTCAATGCTTTATCAGAAGCTGCAAAAGCCAATGTGGCAGGAGCTTCGCAGAAGTTAATGGAAGCGACGAACTACGGCAATAGCATCTCATTCAAGTACGTAGCTGTCCTTCCTATAGTCCTGCTATTTGTCTTCGGAGGCATTTGGCTGTGGGATAAATCAAAAGGCGGCTACAAAGCCATCAAGATTACTCACGAAGACTAACATAAAATCTCTCTGAAATAACGGGGCAGTTGCATTCAACTGCCCCGTCTTCTTTATTACGTTTCAATTCAATAGTACCGGTATCTCACTAGCTCCGAAGCCTTTCGCCTATTAGTCTTCCGGTTCCCAGGCTATTTCCGATAGAATATCCTCTACTTCAGCGATAGATTTGGCCTGAGAGATATCGCCTCTTAGTTTAGCAGCGCCAGGGAAATTCTTGACATAGAGAGGGATCTGGCCTCTAAGATGGCGGGTGGCTCGGAGTTCATCGCCCATGAGCTCGGTCATGAGCCTTAAATGCTCTAAAGCCACTTCGCAGCGCTCCAGTATGGTTGGTTCAGGGAGGAGTTCGCCAGTGGCCAGATAGTGCCCAACTCTCAGGATTATCCAGGGATTGCTGATTGAGGCTCGTCCGATCATTACGCCATCACAGCCGGTTTGCTGCATCATTAAAAGGGCATCATGGGGTTCTTTGATATCACCGTTTCCAATGACTGGAATTGAAACTGCTTGTTTGATTTCGCCAATGAAATCCCAATTGGCGCGCCCACTAAAGCCCTGCATGGCTGTGCGGGCATGAAGAGTAACGGCTTTCACTCCCGCTTCCTCAAACCTTCTGGCCAAGTCAGGTACCACAATTTGCTCGTGATTCCATCCCACCCTGAACTTAACGGTCACAGGGATTGATACCGCCTTTACGACCGCTTCCACTATTTTCAGGGCATGATCAGGATCCTTTAGTAAGGCGGCTCCCGAACCTGTTCGGCACACTTTTGGTACCGAGCAGCCCATGTTAATATCACATATGTCAGAGCCTGAACCTTCAACCAGCTTCGCCGCTTCGGCCATGATATCAGGATCGCTTCCAAATATCTGAATAGAGATTGGATGGTCGTCTTCGTATATTTCGAGCTTATCTAGCTGCTTTTTAGCGTTATAATGAGTCGCCATCGCACTCACGAATTCAGAGACCATCAAACCCGGCCTCCCTATTCGCTTAACAATGCGGCGAAAGGCGGGATTGGTCACATCCTCCATTGGCGCCAAGATAACTGGCGGGTCGATTATTACAGAACCAATACTGAAAGCGTTTGCCATGCTAAGCAGATTATACCGAGGATGCGCCCTTTAGGTTTACCTAATGAATTATTTTTTATTCTAGTTGTCAAACTCAGATGGTTATTGACAATCTATGACGCATCGGTTATGATATAGTTACATCGGGTAGGTATCGAAGTCTTTGCTCCATCTTTCATTCAGTTTCCGGCCTCAGGGTTCTTGCAAAATATTTGGATGATCATAAAATTCCGGTCAGATGAGTGACTTACCCACTATTTAGAAAGAGGCAGTCTATGGAACACGTTTCTAGTAGAGAACTATTGAAGCTGCTTGGATCTGCACACGCTGATACTTCAGGAAATAACGGTGCTTGGAAAGCGGATGCGTGAAGAACTAAAAGAGCTTTGGCGTTTCCGTGAACTATTTTGGACACTTGTTATCCGCGAACTTCGTGTTAGATACAAGAATTCGTTTCTTGGTTTCTTCTGGTCGCTGCTAAATCCTTTAGCCACTGCTCTTGTTCTAACAATTGTCTTCAAATTCTTTATCCGAGTAAGAATCACGGACTACTCTGCGTATGTTTTTGCAGCCTACTTCCCATGGATATTTTTCCAAATGGCAATCCTTGATTCGGCACAAAGCGTGCTCACCTATATGCCTTTGGTTAAGAAAATCTACTTCCCAAGAGAGCTTCTCCCTTTGGGGGCGGTTGCGGCCAACTTTATCCATTTCCTACTCTCACTAGTCGTGTTTTTTCTCTATCTATTAGGCATTTGGGCTTTTGTGCCTGGACATCATCTTTCACTTCAAGCAACCGCAGCGCTTCTTCCGTTCGTTATTATTATCCAACTCCTTTTGACCATAGGGATAAGCCTATTTGTCACGGCGCTTAATGTTTATTATGAAGACGTGAAATATATCGTTGCAGTTGGAATGCAGCTTCTTTTCTACCTATCGCCAATCGTCTATTTTTCCGGTCAAGTAAAGAACCCTACACTAGTTTCATCACAATACCACACGATCATCTATTGGATTTATCACCTGAACCCGATGGCCGTAATTTTAACGCTTTATCGAAAGATACTCCTGCCCAATCGCAGTTTAACACTAGATAATGGATTGCAAGTGCCCAGTTCGCCGCTTGAGCCGATGATGATTGTGTTAGCGGTTTTGGTCTCGATTGCTTTCGCTATAGCCGGTTATGCCTATTTCAATCGCCATAAGTGGCAGTTTGCGGAGCGTGTGTGATGGAACCTCAGCCTGCCATCATTCTCGATCACGTGACCAAAAAGTTCACCCGTGTCCACCAGGCATACGGTTCCCTCAAAGGTCTTCTGCTCGCGTTTCTACCACGCCGAGTTGATCAGAAAGTAGTCATCGATGACCTGAGCCTGAAGATAAATCCAGGCGAAACGGTCGCCATCATCGGCAAAAACGGCGCAGGTAAAAGCACCCTGCTTAGCCTTCTTGCGAGGGTCTACAAACCAACTTCTGGAATTATAGCCGTAAATGGCCGTGTTGCTCCCTTGTTAGAGCTTGGAGCAGGCTTTCATCCCGACCTAACCGGATTAGAGAATATTTTTTTTAATGCGGTTATCTTAGGCTTATCGCGCAAAGAAGTAAAAGAGAGGCTCGAAGATATCGTTAAGTTCGCTGACCTCGACGATTACATAGATACACCCATTCACACCTATTCCTCAGGAATGCTGATGCGCCTAGGCTTCTCTGTCGCAGTGCATGTGGATGCGGATGTTCTATTGGTGGATGAGGTTTTAGCCGTCGGTGATGCCGAGTTTCAGGCGAAGTGTTATAAAAAGATTCATGAATTCCAACGCTCCGGCAAAACCATTCTTTTCGTCTCGCACGACATGCAAGCTGTCCAACGCGTCGCCACAAGAGGCATCTGGATGGATTCCGGACAGATCAAATCCGAAGGCGAAGCCGCACAAGTTATAAAAGCCTACATTGACCATAGTCCGATAATTGAGGATGGGATACAATAAACGTATTGTTTAAAGGAGGTGTTCACGATGAAGATTATGAGCGACTTTGATGAGATGGTTCGGCAGCGGAATTTGCGTTATCTTGATGATACGATGAATATGTTGGTAACGCTAGCAGAACGGCTACTGGAAGGCTTGCGATTTGAGGAATATCGCAAACGTCTTAATGATTTAAAAGCCGACAACTCATCATTCGAGCAGCGTGAAGAACTTTTGGCAGATATGCAGAATGTTTTTGGGCGTGAGTCAGCTCGGCTGCAACATCGGCTTGAAGTGCTTCGCTACCTAAACAGTGAGTTGCAAGAGCGTCTATCTCAGCCTGACATGAGAGCGATTGCTTTAACTCCTCATGAGCTTCCCTCGCCCGAAGAGCGCCCGTCTCTACCTCTTGCCACTCAAGATGATTGGGTACGAGCCGCTGACTTAGCCAGCCAAATCGAAGCCCGCACCGAACCAGACGGTACATAAGTAATTAAAAAGGGCGCTGCCATCAGGCAGCGCCCTTTTTTCATTTAACTCTACTCGTCAATCTCTTCAAGCTCAGCATCATTATCCATCGATACCAAATCGGCATCGATCTCGATTTCATCCATGCTGTGCTGCATCGGCTCATCTTCCTTACCATCAGGTTGAAGATCAAGTCGGGCGACAGAGCTAACATGGTCGCCAAAGCCTAGATTTATCAACCTAACCCCTTGAGCGCTGCGGCCAGTGGTTCGAATTTCTTCTACTCTCAAGCGAATGCCTTTGCCCAGAGCAGTCACAAGCAGCAACCGGCTCTTGGCCTCCACCATGGCAGCTCCGACGACGCAACCGGTTTTGTCGGTCACTTTCATCGTTAAGATGCCCGTACCTCCACGGCCCTGGTCGCGATATTCGCTGATTGGAGTTTTCTTGCCATATCCATGTTCAGAAACAACCAGAAGGTTGGTTCCCGGCCGAACGACTTCTACCGCAACAACCACATCGTCCGGACGCAATCTGATAGCTCGAATTCCACCAGCAGCTCTCCCTCGCCCTCGGACCTTTTCTTCATCGAAACGAATTGACATGCCGTTTTGAGTAATAATGACAATTTGATCTTTGCCGGTAGTCTGATGGACCCAACAGAGATCGTCGTCTTCTTCAATATCAAACGCTCGCAGCCCGTTCGTCCTAAGGTTCTGGAAGAAGCTCAACCCAGTACGTTTAATTTCGCCTTTACGGGTTATCATCGTAAGGTAACCTTCACCGCCAATTTGCCTAAGGGTCTGCCATGCAGTCACCTGCTCATTACCTTCAATAGCGATGTAGTTGATGATTGGCGTGCCTTTGCTTTGCCGAGACGCTTCCGGCAATTCATAGGCCTTCAGACGATAGACCCGGCCTTTGTTGGTGAAGAACAGCATATAGCTGTGCGTATTCACCTGAAAAACAGCCGCGACTTCATCTTCTGTCTTAGTCGATTGAGCACGGATGCCCTTCCCTCCCCGCTTCTGGGAGTGATAGCTATCGATCGCCACTCGCTTGACATACCCATCGCGCGAAATGGTAACCAGCGATTCTTCCTCAGGAATGAGGTCTTCATCGCGGATTTCACTCGCTTCTTGAGCAACAATGCGCGTTCGGCGAGCATCAGCGAACTTATCTCTAAGCTGTTTGAGTTCTTCTTTCAAAATCGAAGTCAATCGCTCAGCATTCGCTAAGATATCCTCAAAACCAGCTATCTTCTTTAAGAGTTCTTTGTATTCGTCTTCAATTCGCTGTTGTTCGAGGCGAGCCAATTGGCGAAGCTGCATCGCCAGAATTGCATCAGCCTGAGCAACCGTGAAGCCATAAGAAATCACCATTTCACGGCGTGCAGCATCTGAGCTTTCGCTTCGTCGGATAAGGGCAATTAGTTCGTCGAGAATATCGACTGATTTCTGCAAGCCCTCCAAGATATGAGCTCTCTGCTTTGCCCTGTGCAATTCATACTGCGTTCGGCGGGTAATCACTTCACGTCGATGCTTGATATACTCATCGATGATATGGGATAGTGTTTGAACTCGAGGAACCTGATCGACAAGCGAGAGCATAATCACACCAAAGCTGGTGCGAAGCGGAGTGTGCTTGTAGAGATAATTCAGGATTTTGTGCGGATTGATATCCCGTCGAAGCTCGATAACCACGCGCATTCCCTGACGATCTGAATAGTCATTCAGATCGGTAATACCTTCGATACGGCGCTGCTTCACGTGGTCAGCTATTGTCTCAATCAGTTTTGCCTTGTTGACCTGATAAGGCAATTCAGTTACCACAATCGCCTGCTTACCATTATCCATCGGCTCAATCTGTGTTTTTGCCTGAATAATAATGGTTCCGCGCCCTGTCTCATAAGCCGACTGGATCCCATTAGTGCCTAAAATCATCCCAGCAGTTGGGAAATCAGGCCCAGGAATAAAGTGCATTAAGTCAGAAATAGTACATTCCGGATGATCAATACGAAAAAGGGTCGCATCAATCACTTCCCCCAGGTTATGGGAAGGCATGTTGGTTGCCATACCGACCGCAATACCAGAACCTCCGTTACAAAGCAGGTTCGGGAATTTACCAGGCAGGAGCATCGGCTCATCTTGTGTCTGAAGGTAATTCGGTTGCCAATCGACTGTTTCCTTATCGATATCCTCCATCATCTCCATCGCCAAAGGCGTGAGACGGACTTCGGTATAACGCATGGCTGCCGGTGGGTCGTTATCAACAGAGCCAAAGTTGCCTTGGCCATCTACCAAGGGATAGCGCATACTAAAATCCTGCGCCATTCGAACCAACGTCGGATAAATGACTTCGTTTCCGTGCGGGTGAAAGTTACCGGAGGTTTCACCGCAAACTTTAGCGGACTTGGTATGAGCACTATCCGGCGATAAGTTCAAAGAGCGCATAACATAGAGAATACGTCGTTGAACAGGTTTCAGGCCATCTCGTACATTCGGTAATGCGCGAGCAATAATTGTCGACATTGCGTAGTCGAGATACGATCGTCGCATCTCTTCTTCAATACTAATGGGAATAACATCGCGTCCAATATTCACTGGCCGACACCTTTTATACTTAAGACTAAACTAGAAATGATTCTACCTCTTTCAGGTTCGAAAAGTCAAACAAACACTCGGCAAACTCCCTCATTATTACTGGCCTCTGGTATCCTAACGGTTAATGTCATAGCTAGCCGATAATAATATCAAGTTCCAAGGACAGGTGACCCAAAATGGCAACAAGTGAAGTACAAAATGGTGTTTTGACGCTTAAAGAAATTCGCGCAAACCCGCGAATAAAAGCTTATATTGAAGGCGCAAATGAGCTGCTTAATGCAATCGGCTATACAGAGCATGGATTTCGCCATGCAGGAATTGTGGCCGGTATTTCTAAGAATATTATCGCCACACTTGGCTATGAACCCCGTCAAGCGGAACTGGCTGCCATTGCCGGCTACATGCACGACATTGGAAACGTTATTAGCCGCACCAACCACCCCCAAACCGGCGCAACAATGGCTTTCAGACTCCTTGAAGAGATGGGAATGGAAACAAAGGAAATCGCCCTCATTATCGGCGCCATTGGCAACCATGAGGAACCAGGCGGCGAACCTGTCCATTGGATGTCAGCCGCAGTGATTTTAGCCGATAAATCCGATGTCCATTCCTCAAGAGTTCAAAATCCTGACCCGCATTCATTCGACATCCACGACCGTGTCAATTTCGCCGTCCAACGCTCGCGGGTAGATATTATTCCCGAGGAGAAAAAGATTATTCTCGACCTCCAAACCGACGGCAAAGCTGCCAGCATGATGGAGTATTTCGAGATATTCCTTGAACTCATGGTAATGTGCAACAAAGCCGCCCAAACCCTAGGCTGCAGATTTCACCTGCATGTAAACGGCACCCAGATAGGATAGAGTTTTTCCGACAATTACCACTCAGGCCGCCCCGTTAGAGGCGGCCTGAGTGCTTTATCTGATAAATATATTTCTATCTGTGTCATTGCGAAGATGATTGTGCTGAAGCAACCCCCTCCAATTTCATCAGACAGAATCTCCTTGATTATACATATGAAGTGAAGGAATACAGCCATCATGTGTCGAATATAGCATTATAGTGAGAGTGATACCGATACCGACGTGGGTTTGATTGCAGTGATTATGGAGACATCGATTGGGAGAAAAGAAAAGCGATGGTTTGAGGTTTATCCGACTTTTCAAAATAATGCGACATTACCAAAACTTGATGTATAATCAACTAAGTGAACTGAGCCCTCAACAGCAAACGCGATTCCCAATCTTAAATGGGATATCCCTGTGAGATGGAGTGACATGAATAAGAAGCGAAGTTGTGGTTGCGTGGCATTGATGATAGCCGCCTCGTTCTGCACGATAGCGGTGATTGGCTTCCTGGTTTGGTGGACAAGCAGTATACGGTCGGTGGCGCGTCAGTTGCCGACGCAAAGGGCGGCAGCCAAGAGACTTGGTTTACCGCTGACCCCTGACGAACTGCGAAGACACCCGCCTGTTCCTCCTGCCCGCAACGCTGCAGTCATTTGGACCACCATCCTCGCTCTGCCTCCCAGTGACTGGCCAACAAATTCCGAAAATGATGTGCTGTTAAGTATTGTCGATTTGGATGGAAGCTCGGGCGACTGGGCAAACGCAGGTCGGATTCTCCGCAAATATTCGAAGTTGCTACGCTTGGCAAATCAGGCAGCGGCGCGTCCGGAGTGTGATTTTCAAAGAAAATGGGAACTTTTTCCCTTAATGCCTTTGCCGTATGCATCAGCGGGACGTCATTTGACCTGGCTGCTATGCGCTGACGCGGCGGTTGCGGCAAAATCGGGCGATCCTGAGCACGCAATGCGCTCGGTAGCGACGGCGGCTCGGATCGGTCGTCAATCGGGTCAAGAAGGTGCGTTGATAGGATTCCTGGCGAGTTTGACCTGCGAATCGATAGTGCACAGAAACTTTGTTGCCATCGTAGAAGACCACCCGAACGATCCTATGCTCTTAGCTGCGGCGAGACGGGCGGATACCGCGTTCAATCCCCCGTTTGACCTTCGGACATATCTCCAGCAGGACTTGGTGGTCACATTAGTGCTGAACGAGCAAATACGCAATGGTACTCATCCCGGTGGTAACGCTCCGCCGTTTGTTTTGAAACCGCTTGGCCTTGGCGATGACGTTTTGGCCGACGCATTCGAATCGCGTCAGTTCGAGACCTGGAATGCGCTTTTCGTGGTCCTGTCAAAAGGGAACTACGACCTAGTCGAGCAACGGCGTCAGTTGACCGATTTGTCCAACCGTAAGCAAGCTGCCGCTGGCCTCCGGTGCATGGATATCACGTACTTGGTGAGCGACATGATGATCCCCATCTACAGCTCCTTGTCGGTCAAGCTGATGCAAAACGAAGCCGAGCGCCGATTGCGAAAGGTGATGCTCGCGTTGTTTGAATACCGGCTGAAGCACCGAGGGTTTCCGAATGCCCTGTCCGATTTGCCCACTCCGCCCCCGCTTGACCCCTTTGATAACCAGCAGCTGCGGTATAAGCTCACCCCAAAGGGATTTCTTCTCTACAGCATCGGACGGGACTTCAAGGACGACGGCGGCAAGGTCACGCCCCCCAAAGGCTCCATGGTTATCGCCTACCCGCCGGTCAAACCACCAACCCGACCACCGCGTCCCAAGGCC
>JBAXQP010000044.1 GCA_037131655.1 bacterium
GCCATTTCGATTAAACCCATCTCCGAAGAAGGCACCCGCCAGATCGTTAAATTCGCCTTCGATTACGCCGTTAAAAACAAGCGTAAGAAAGTGACCGTAATCTCCAAGGCGAATATCATGAAGTACACCGATGGATTGTTCTTCGAGGTCGCGCGTGAGGTGGCCAAGGATTATACAGATAAGATTGAATACGATGAGCGCCTGATCGATGCCATCTGCATGCAGCTCGTCATTCGCCCTGATTCACACGATGTGCTATGCCTGCCGAACCTCTATGGAGATATTCTTTCTGACTTATGTGCAGGCTTAATCGGCGGGTTAGGAGTGGCTCCCGGCGCGAACTTCGGGCCGGATACTGCACTTTTTGAAGCAGTCCATGGTTCTGCGCCACGTTATGCGGGGATGAATAAGGTCAACCCCACAGCCCTCATTTTGTCCGCAACCCTCATGCTTGAGCATTTAGGCGAAAAAGAAGCTGCCGATAAAGTCGAGCGTGGAGTTTCAGAAGTGATAGCGGAGGGTAAAGACGTTACCTACGATCTCAAGCCTTCCCGTGAAGATCCAACCGCAGTCGGCACTCAAGAGATGGCCGAAGCGATCTCTGTCAAAATTCGAAGCTATAGCTAAGCCGAGGCTAGGTGTGCCTGGCGAATTCATTCGCCAGGCTGAAAAATCTTTCTCTAAGCCGCAAAGGTCTCGATAGCAACACTTCTTTCCAGTGGAAGCACGATTTCATTATAAATGGCTTCCAGCTTTTCGGTCTGCTTCATCAGATTGTGTTCCATCTCAACGCGCATGCGGCCGGCTTCACCCATTGACTGCCATCGTTCAGGGTGATCAGCCAGTCCAATCATAGCCTGAGCCAGCGCACCGACATCATTTTCAGGCACAAGACAACCTGAAACCCCATCCTCGATTAGTTCTGGAATACCTGAATGCTGGGTGGCAATACACGGAACTCCGCGAGCCAGAGCTTCCATCAAAGTTACAGGAATGCCTTCTTTATCCCCATTTGGAGCCGTTACAGATGGCTGAACGTAGATATGAGCGCACTTGAGGAGCATAGCGACCTCAGTTAATGGTACATGTCCAGTGAAAGTGATGCTTTCGGCAACACCGAGTTCAGATGCAAGCTTTTCGCACTTTTCGCGAAGAGGACCGTCCCCAATAAGCACTAATTCAGCATTATTCTTTTCCTGCTTAACAAGCTGAAAGGCTTCAATTAACCGATGAAGCCCTTTCTTGGGTCTAAATCCTGCAACACAAACAAAACGAAGAGTTTCTTCAGGCTTTGGCGGGCTGAATTCAAAGAGTTCAAGATTAACTCCAACCTTTAATACTTTCAATTTCTCTTCGGGACATCCCAACTCCATAAGCGTGTGGCGCATGTGATCAGAGATAGTCAAAACCATGCTGGCCTGCTCCCACAGCTTTCGATAATAATACTTAGCCAATCCGCCCAGTGTATTCGGAAAGCGATATGCATCGTGTCCATGAAATGTAACGACAAGTGGAAGTCCTGTACGTTTGGCAACGCCGAGAAAGTAGCGAGCATCCGTTCCAAAATGAGCATGAATCAAGCGGGCGCCATCAAAGGTAATTTGCCGGGCAAAGAAAGTGGTCAAGCTAGGTGGCATCTGTTTAATGGCTTTAAAAACCTTCTCAAATCCTCTCGGTTTGATAGGAGGCATATTCACTGGATAATTGGTCTTACAGAAATTCGGGCTAATCGTCTCAGCATACACTAAGGGAGTGAAATTCGTTAGATTCTGCATTTGGCAATCAAGCCATGTTTCCGTTCCATTAATCCAAAACCTTTTAACTTGAGCAACTCGCTTCAAACCACCGCCACCTCCGCCTTTATAATAGAAGTATCGGCTTTCCAAAGCCCTGACTTGAGAACTTAAAGTAAAAAGTGAGAGGGGAGAAGGGATCGAAGCATGAAACAAGAAGCACGAAGCAAGACCCGGATTCTGTTTGGAGCATATAATCTCGCCCTCTCCCGCAGCGTGGGAGAGGGCCTTCGCGAGAAGGGGTGAGGGCTACCCCAATTCAACAATAACCGACTTAGTAGGTGTCGCTTCGACAACCTTCTCCAACTCAACCCTGGTCAAGCCATCAACCTGGGTGAGTTTGGCATTGACAGGGATGTTTCCTACCTTGGCTTTGACAGTCTTTGACAATTTTTCAGTCTTCAACAGCAACATGCCAACCGCCAGTTTGCCATGCTGGACTTCAATCTTTATCGTCTGCTTGCCGTTAACTACCTTCTGAGCAACGGTTCCCCAACCTGAATCGACGCCGAAGAAGGTGCGGAAGTTATCGGCATAGACTTGTGGGACGAGCTTTAATAACTTCTCAACGGCCGAATAGCGGAAACCGGCCAGCGCCAAGAGGCCGGAATAATTGGCCATGGATCGGGCATAGTGATTGCCGCATTCGAACTCGTTATAGGGATTGCGCTTCTTGCCGTCGAAGCGGTCGCGAATGGCTTTGAATACCGTCAAGCCCTCGAGCAGATAGCCTTCATATAACAAGTTCCCAGCAACTTGATATTCAAATCCGGTCATGGTCTCGTGACAATAGAGCAGCGGAAACTTTGGCCGACCACCCTTTGGCCAGGTCGCGATGAGGATGCCGGCTTCATCGTTTACAGAATACACCCGGTGTACATTCATTCGCCTCGCGCTGCTGTCCACGAAGTTGTACTTAAAAAGCGAACCCAGGGCAGTATGGATGTTCTCGCGGCCATAAATATCTTCTAAATCGAACATGCGCGAATAGAGTTGGCCGTGAACCTGCTCAGACGTGCAGCCAAGGCCAAGCTGGAGATTTCCTTCTAGAGGCAGTTTCTGATGGTAGTATTCACCATTAAAAAGCTCCGCATCCGTTAGCTTTTTGCCCGATTCGAAAATCGCGCGGTACTCTTTCGCCGTTTTCGTATCACCCATATGCTGCGCCATCTTCTCTGCCGCCAATAAAGCCGATTGGTAGAGACTGCCGCAAAGGGTATCGGGTGAATTCAAATGCAAATCGAGTGTGTTAAGCCTTGGGCCGTGCATGAGACCGTCTTTGTCGGCATCCCACTGACTGATAATGTAACCCATCGCCTTTTTGGTGGCTGGCCACATCATCTTGAGCCATTCGTCATCCCCCAAGGTTTGCCACTCTCGATAGACCCAACAAATCTGCCCACTTTGCCCGTCAGCCGCCGGCTCGAAATCATCAGGCCGCGTCTCCTGCTTCATCGGCATTCGGTATTGAACACAGCCATCCTCGCGCATGCCGTTATGCCAAAAGTTCTCGATAATCGAACGCTGTAGCTTTGGAAACAGATAAGGTATCGCCTGCTGATAATTCCAAACATGGTTGCAGGTTCCGCTGCAGCATCCTTCGCTCGCATTGCAACCTTCCCATCCCCAAAGCGTGCCGTTTGGGAACCTGACAACGGTCGGCGTTCTCAAAATTGCAAGCTGGGTCGAGATCGATTCCATTACAACACCGGGTAGCGTTGAGGCAAATAACGCCTTTTGGAACTTGCGCGTCTCCCCTTCCAACCGCTTCATATTGTTAATGACATAACTCGCCACATCGGTCGCATCTTCCCACTGGGTGGCATAATAGTTTTTCCAAACATAACCTTTCCAGGTTTGCATGTTCGGGAAGTGCCATGCCAAAACCAACGGGATTGTTCGCTGTTCTCCGGGCTTGAGGGTTACTTTGATGCCAATCGATCCAACCATCGCATTCAAATGGTCATGAGGCTCAGCAGGGCTAGGTTTATCGTTGGGATTGAGATTGAAATCGCCCGTTGCGGCAAAGGTATCAACGAAGTGCTGCAAGGTCATGAAGTCATTAATCATGTCCGATCCGTTGCCCCAGTGCTGCTGCCAGGAAGTCAACTTTTCAGAAGTCGCCAACGTCATCGTGCCAAAACAAGGAGAATCGGGCGTATGCTTGACGCTCGACATCGCTAACGCGTCCATATTGGTCTCGTGAACTAGGTTATTAATCGCCCCGCCAATTTCGGGAAAGCCGCATAAATTCTGCAAATTAGCCCCAAGCGCCGCCTCAACGCTCTTATTGCTAATGTTTTTAAGGGTCACATTCAAAACGGCAACCGGCAAAGAGGAATCATGATCATTCCCCGGTATAAACGGGCTCCACGCTTCGATTGTGGCGGTAACAGGAACTTCTTTGTCCGCCAATTCGACCTGAGCAAACGGGAAGCGTCCGGTAAAAGTGCATTTCTCCCATCGCGGCAACCCACTTGCATGCGCCTGAAGCGGCCCAAATCCAGGCCCCGCATTCTCGATCCAAGGCTTTGACCCAAGCGGCTCGTTATAAGGGGGTAGTAACCGGCCTTCCAGTACCCGAAAGACCCGCTCTTCCCCTTGAGGCTTTGCCCAAAGAGAGAGAAAACTATACCGAGGCCGATACCCTTTATTTGGCTTGTTGAATATTTCCCAATCCACCAAAGCCCCCAACCCTGAAAAACTAACACACCCCGACCCAATCCCCCCCAAAGGGAACGCAATCTCCTTCAAATACTCGCCCCGATAAGTAAATCGCCCCTTCTTATCAAGCAGTTGTTTAGCGGTATAGGGGATTTCTTTTATAGTCTTTTGGTTCAATTTAGTTGTACTCCTAATAAAAGCTATCCCCTCTCCCGCAGCGTGGGAGAGGGGATTCGCGAGAAGGGGTGAGGGTTACCCTAATTCCACAACAACCTTCATGCTGGGTGTTGCCTCAACAGTCTTTTCTAACTCAACCAAAGTCAACCCGTCGGCAGGGCAAGGTTTAGCTTTGACGGATGTAGCTCCAACTTTAACCGTGGCGGTCTTGTAGGCCTTGTCGGTTTTTAGCAAGAACTTGCCGACCGCTAGTTTGCCTTGCTGAACTTCAATAGTAACCGTTTGCTTGCCGCCAGCTATCTTCTGAGCAACTGCGCCCCAACCTGAGTCAGCGCCGAAAAAGACACGGAAGTCATCGGCATTTATTTGTGGGGTTAGCTTAAGCAGCTTCTCTACGGCAGAATAGCGATAGCCTGACAACGCCAAAAGGGCCGAATAGTTGCCCATCGAGCGTACATAGTGGTTGCCGCACTCGAACTCGTTATACGGGTTGCGCTTCTTGCCGTCGAATCGGTCACGAATGGACTTAAACACCGTCAAACCTTCAAGTAGATAGCCTTCATAGAGCAGATTGCCCGCAACCTGATATTCATAGCCAATCTGAGTCTCGTCGCAATAGAGCAGCGGATGGACAGGCTTACCGCCCTTAGGCCAATCAGCGATGAGAATTCCGCGCTCGTTGTTGATCGCATAAACACGATTGGCGTTAATACGGCCCGAGAAGTCATCGCAATAGTTATATTTGAACAGCGATGCCATCGCTTTATGCAGGTTTTCGCGGCTATAAATATCTTCGAAGTCTAACATGCGTGAATAAAGCTGGCCGTGAACCTGCTCCGAGATGCAGCCGATCCCAAGCTGATAGTCGCCATCCGCGGGAAGCATCTGGTGATAATATTCACCGTTAAATAGTTTCTCATCACTAAGTTTCTTGCCTGATTCAAAGACCTTGCGATACTCTTGCGCCGCTTCCACATCGCCCATATGAAGCGCCATTTTCTCGCCGGCCAAAAGCGCAGCCTGATAAAGACTTCCGCACATGGTTTCGGGTGAATTAAAGTGAAGGTCAAGTGTGTTGAGGCGAGCCCCGGTCATTAAGCCATCCTTGTCCGGATCCCAATCAACCCAAGCATATTCGAGAGCCTTTTTGACCTTCGGCCACATATCCTTCATCCAATTCTCATCGCCGTAGGTCTGCCACTCGCGATAGACCCAACACACCTGCCCCATCTGCCCATCAACCGCGCCTTCATAGCCGGTAGGCTGCGTTTCCTGAACGAGCGGCATGCGGTACTGAACACAGCCGACTTTATTCATACCGTAGTTTAAAAAATTCTCGATTATCGAGCGCTGGAGCTTGGGGAAGAGATAGGGAATCGTCTGTTGATAATTCCAAACGTGATTACAGGTTCCATTACAGCAACCTTCGACAGCGCAGCAACCTTCGTATCCCCAAAGCGTACCGTTGGTAAATCGCACCATCGTCGGTGAACGTAGTATAGAAAGCTGGCTTGAAATCGCTTCCATTACCACGCCCGGGAGGGTTGAGGAGAAAAGTGTCTTTTGGAACTTGCGCGTTTCAGCTTCCAACCGCTTCATGTTATTAACTACATAACGGGCAACGTCAGTAGCGTCCGTCCATTGGGTGGCATAATAATTCGGCCAAGTACCTTTAGGCCCCTCGCAAGTTGGGTAGTTTGGGAAGTGCCATGCCAGAATAATTGGAACCGTTCGTTTCTCGCCGGGTTTGAGGGTGAACTTGACGCCAATCGAACCCACCAAACGGTTGGGTATATCAGTAGGTTCTACCGGTGGAGCTTTGACATTAGGATCGAGATCAAAAGCGCCATTTGCAGCAAACGTATCGGCAAAATGCTGGAGCACCATGAAATCACTGATGTCATCCGGAGCCCAATTGCGCTGCCAGGAAGTCAATTTCTCGGTAGTGGCCAACGCCATCGTTCCAAACTGCGCCGCATCAGGAGCATGCTTGACGGTCGACATCGCCAGCGCATCCATGTTTTTCTCACGCACTAAATCATTAACGCCGCCGCCTATATCAGGATAACCGGCCAAATTCTGAACATTTGCGCCAAGCGCCGCCTCGACCGTCTTATCGCTTGTATTCTTAAGAGTCACTTTTAAAATAGCAACCGGCATAGAAGATTCGCGGTCATTGCCGGGTATGAACGGGCTCCAAGCCTCAATCGTGGCCGTAATCGGGAGTTCTTTATCAGACAAATCAACCTGCGCGAAAGGGAAACGGCCAGTGAACTTGCACTTCTCCATGCGCGGAAGCCCCGAAGCTAACGGTTGTGATGGTCCCGAACCGTGGCTGACCCACATCGTCGGTCTTTCATGCAGGTGTCCGGTGTAAGGCGGAAGCAATCGCCCTTCCAGCACACGAAAAACCGGCTCTTGTCCTGTTGGCTTAGCCCAAAGCGATATAAAACTATATCGAGGGATAAAGCCGATATTGGGTTTATTGAAAAGCTCCCAATCCATCAGCGAACCACGGCCGGAGAAGCTGACACATCCCGTGCCGATGCCTCCCAGCGGAAACGCCACCTGGTCTAATTTCTCTCCCGTGTAACTATAACGCCCACGCCTATCCAACAACTCTTCAGGCGTGAAGGGAATTTCTTTAACGGTCTTCCATTGGTTGCTCATAATAACTCCTATCTTAACAAGGCACAGCTTGTGAAATTATAGCAGAGGCAACCGTAGCGAGTACTGCGAAGTGGAATTATTTTGGAGCAAAGCTCAATACAAAGACTGAAAGCGGCTTCCAAAATTGGAAAGAATATATCGAGGACGGTTATTTATAATGAGTGTGGCGCAGAAATAGTAAAGCCATATGACCCGCATTGAAGCGTTTGTTGAATTCGATCTCCAGACAACCCTTTATTTAAGATCGCTTGGCGGGATTTTCGTATCGGCCTGCCGCACGGTTCGTTGCCAAACCTCTCCGTTCTTACGAACCATTAAAACCAAGCTCACTTCCTCGCCCGATAGGTTAAGCTGATGATAGGTGCAAGTGATAAACGTTGTCTCAGGACCATCTGTTGGGTTTGGCGCAGTGTAGGTGTAACTGATCAAATCCACAGGCCTGGTATCAGCGGGACAATGGAGCTGCTTCAAATCTTTCAAGTATTTAGGTGTGAGTTCCTTTAGGTCTTTCGGATAAGCGTTTTTATGCTCTGCCTGATAAGCGATGATCGCAGTATTTACTACCTGCAACTGGAGAGCACATTTCTTGAGTGTTACCATTGCCGCTTCGACTTTAGTCTGATTACTTCTTAAAGCGCGGCCTTCTGACGTGAAATATATTCTAAAGAGTGAGAATCCAAAGAAGATTAAAAGGACTGCGACAATGATAGTGCTGCCGGACATGAGAAACGATACAACACTGGAGCGTCGTTTCTGCGGAACAGGGCTTGATGGGTTTGATTGGTCTTGGCTCATGGTCAAACTCCTTAGGGAAATACTGGTGAATCTACTAGATTCCTGCTACTTTTTTTCACCCTAGCGAGTTTGGCACATCCTGTGCTGTATTAACAATCAGAAATGTAATCTCCTCTGGAGAATTTGAAGGTGCAAAGGAGTAGCTAGTTCCCTCGGCAGCAGTTAAGCTATCGAGGGAACTAGGAACTTTATGAGGAAAACAGTGAGCTTATCTGATTAAGATTTTTACTTAATCTTTAACAAATCTTGACCAGGCCGCCAGTCTGCTGGGCATAATCCACCCGTTTGAAGCGCCTCTAATATCCGTAGGGTTTCGCCAACGCTCCTGCCTACATTCAAATTCGTTACTTGAACATATTGAAGCACCCCTTGCGGATCGATAATAAACAAGCCGCGCAGAGCGATCCCTTCCTCTTCGATTAACACTCCATAGCTTCGGGCAACTTCTTTTGTGATATCACTTGCCAAAGGATATCGAAGTCCTTTAATACCGTTCTCTTCGATAGGGGTATTAACCCAAGCCCAATGACTATAAATACTATCGACCGACACGCCCAAAACTTCCGTATTGAGGTCGACAAAATGGCCATAGCTATCCGAAAAGGACAAAATCTCCGTCGGGCACACAAAAGTGAAATCCAACGGGTAAAAGAACAAAACCAGCCATTTTCCGCTGTAATCTTCCAGGGAAATAGGTTGCCCTAAATCCAACGGACTGGTCGCGCCTTTAGTTGAAGTCATAGTGAAATTCGGCGCACATTTGCCGACTTTTATACTCGATTCTAATGCCATGTTTAACGGCTCCTTCCTGAAATTAGCTTATGTTATATTATACGTATCTTAAGCTCATTATTGTGTAGCTTGGCTAATATAATACCATGCCTGTAAGCCAATCCAGCAGTTTTTTCATAATAAATTTAGCAAAGATAAATATAATTTTTTGTACGTCGTTCGAACAAGGAGAATTGTATATACGGCAAACTTGCTATCTTATACTTTGTTGCGGTAAGCCCAGTTCTTTTTGATTACTGTGATTTGTCTTGCCCGTAATGCAGTTTGACAAGTTATAGGAACTGTGAAAGAGGAATAGGCGGAGGAAACGAAATGGCGAAGTTTTGAGGAAGCAAGAAAGCCTGAATCGCAAATTCAAGCTCATCCGACCAACATCCCACGATGTCTTAAGTATCGGAACTCTTTACACCAACTGAACGTCGTGGGCGCCGCGGGAGACTTCGCCGATGATGGCGGCTTGGGTGACTTGAGCGTTGAGGCGCTCGACAACAGTCGCAGCAATATCACGCCCGCAGATCAATACCATTCCGATGCCCATATTGAAGGTGTGGAACATATCGTAGTCAGGAACCTGGCCGCTTTCCTGGATAAGGCGATAAATTGGCGGCACTTCCCAGCTTCGGCGCTCGATTGCTACTCGGCAGTCTGATGGGATAACACGCGGAATATTATCGTAAAACCCTCCGCCAGTGATGTGAGCCAACGCTGCGATTGGGAATTCGTCCAATAGCGGCAAAATATCCGGAGCGTAGGAACGGTGCACCGCCATCAGCACATCGCCGACCGTTGAGTTCAATTCCGGCACATAAGAGCCAGGGTTGAGTTTCGCCATATCAAAAAGTACCCGCCTTGCCAAGGTATACCCGTTGGTATGTAATCCTGAAGAGGCAATCCCTATAACAGCACATCCGGGCATCACCTGAGTCGTTGGCAGCATCTTTTCTCGGTCAACGATACCGACAATGGTTCCTACAAGATCAAAATCAGCGCCGTGATAGACATCGGGCATCTGCGCCGTCTCTCCCCCAAGCAGCACACACCCAGATTCTTTACAAGCTTCGGCGATGCTGGTAACAATCTGAGATGCGATGGTGGCATCAAGCTGGCCAGTTCCGAAGTAGTCGAGGAAGAAGAGAGGCCTTGCTCCCTGAACCAAAATATCGTTAATGCTGTGGTTCACTAAATCACGGCCGATGGTATCGTAACGAGCCATAACCTGTGCGATCTTTGTTTTTGTGCCGACGCCATCGATGCTGCTAACCAAAACGGGGTCATTATAGCCTTCAAATGTGGCCTTGAACAGCCCGCCGAAGGCCCCAACATCACTCAGCACTGCCGGAGTATAGGTGCTGCGAATAACATCGCGCATCCGACCGACCGCTAGGTTCGCCTCATCAATATCCACACCTGCCGCTTTGTAAGTCATGGGATTATTCATTGTCTATTTCCAATCTTAATAACTGTTTTTCATAGGGTGCAGAAAGCTGCTCTGCAGAAGCTTTCTCTTACCGTGTCATTGCGAGGATGCAAGTGCCGAAGCAACCTCATCCAAAACCATTCAGACAGATTTCACGCTTCGCCCCTACTTCATTTCCGCCATTTCTAATAGGGTCTTTGTCAGTTTAACATCGTCAGGGACACGGATGGGATATTCACCAGTGAAGCAGGCGAGGCAGAAACGGCTTTTTGGCTCGCCTACGGCTTCTATTAGCCCATCAACACTTAAATATCCCAAACTGGTAGCGCCGATGTGGTTGCGAATTTCTTCGACTGTACACTGAGCGGCGATTAGCTCGCGTTGGGTGGCCATATCGATGCCATAGAAGCAGGGATATTGGATGGGCGGCGCCGTTATGCGAACATGCACCTCGGTCGCTCCAGCGTCTTTTAGCAACTTAACGAGCTGTCGAGTGGTAGTGGCGCGAACAATTGAATCGTCCACAATCACTATGCTTTTACCTTCCAAAACCTCTTTAAGGGCTGATAGCTTCATCCGAACGCCCAACTCACGCATTCGCTGGTCTGGTTGAATGAAGGTGCGGTGAATGTAACGGCTTTTGACCATTCCCTCGCCAAATGGGATGCCTGAAATCTCCGCAAACCCAAGCGCAGCGGGGAAACCGCTATCGGGTACTGGAATGACCAAATCCGCCGATGGCGCGGGATGCTCTTCGGCCAGTTTTCTGCCCATTCTTCGGCGGGTTTGATGCAAAAGTTGTCCATGCATTCGGCTATCAGGGCGGGCAAAGTAGATGTATTCGAACATACACAATGCTTCGCGCTCCTTTGGAACACCGATATAAGTATTCGCCCCGTTCTCGTCAATAACCGCAATTTCACCCGGCTCAATTTCGCGATCGAAAACGGCTCCAACCGGACCTAAAGCACATGTCTCTGAAGCAATTACATGGTAGCCATTCAGAGTTGCAAGGCATAAAGGCCGAACGCCGTAGGGATCGCGTACTCCGATTAGTTGAGTAGGTGTAAGAATGGCGAGCGAATAGGCGCCCTGAACTCGCCTCATCATCGCCCGAACAGCTTCGATAATATTCCCCGGATGTGTAGCAATAAGGCGCGCTATTACTTCACTGTCGTTGGTGGTATCGAAGACAATGCCTTCGTCCTCTAACTCGCGGCGCACTTGTTGAGCATTCACAAGGTTGCCGTTATGCGCAACGGCGATATCGCCAACTTGTGAGGAACAAGTAATAGGTTGGGCGTTGCGGAGCATACTTGAACCGGTTGTGGAGTAACGAGTGTGGCCGATTGCAATGTAACCGGGGAGTTCGGAAAGGATATGCTCGTCAAATACCTGACTGACAAGCCCCATTTCCTTATGCATGCGCACAACCGTACCGTCAGATACAGCAATGCCGGCGCTTTCTTGCCCGCGGTGCTGAAGCGCAAAAAGTCCGAAAAAAGTTAAGCGTGCAACATCTTCAAGAGGTCCGAATACCCCGAAGATGCCGCATTCTTCCTTGGGATGGTCCATGCCGGCTTCAATCTCCGGCATAATATCCCGGCTTAGCTCATCTTGCTTTCGATGGTTTGAGCCCATCGCTGATTCATCTCCTCCAGATTTAGCGAGAGCACTCGCTTCGATCCTGAGTAAATCGTAAGCCGGTCTCCACCGACCATACCAATCTTTACTGGCTCAACACCGGCCTCTATCGCCAGCGTTTCAAAGGCATCAACGTCCGGGCCTTCTTTTACTGTTACGAGAATTCGCGATTGAACCTCTCCGAATAATGCCGCATCCTGTCGTTTTGCCCACTCTTGTCCAGGTGCAAACGGTCGAGAATAATGCGTCCCTGATTTCGTCGTCTGTTCAATCCAGATCATAGACTGACCATCGGATACGGTTGCACCAACTCCGCCAATCAAACAACATTCCGCCATCGCTACAGCAAATCCGCCATCACTGCAATCATGAGCGCTGCGAAGGAGTCCTTTTTGGATGGCTTGAATAACACAGCTTTGAACAGCCTTCTCGGCTTCCATATCGAGTGAGGGCGGTTGTCCGGTTTCAAGGCCATGAACAGCCGCAAGATATTCACTTCCACCCAATCCTTCATGCGGATCTTTAATTTGCTGAGGTTGCACAAGCCAGATGGACACATTCGCCTCATCAGGGAACCCCGCGCCGACATGCTTTGACACATCGTCAAGCAGTCCCAACATGCCGATGCTGGGCGTCGGAAACACCTCGCCCTGGTCGGTCTCATTATAAAAACTTACGTTACCGGAAATAACCGGTGTATCGAAGAACTCACAAGCGGACGCTAACCCCTCGACCGCTCTTTTGAATTGCCAGAAAACATGCGGCTTTTGCGGATTGCCGAAGTTAAGGCAGTCGGTCACCGCTTTTGGAGTTGCGCCAACGCAAGCCAAGTTACGAGCGGTCTCTGCAACCGCAATCTGCGCGCCCACGAATGGATCGAGATAGCAATACCGCGCATTGCAGTCGATTTTGAGGGCGATCCCCTTGGTCTTCGTGCCTCGAATTCGAAGCACCGCTGCATCCCCTTTACCAGGAGGCACAACCGTCTGCGTTTGCACCATATGGTCGTATTGCTGATAGACCCAGCTCTTAGAACCAACCGAAGTGCTGTCGAGAATTT
>JBAXQP010000045.1 GCA_037131655.1 bacterium
GGCAAAGAAGAATGGAGTTATGATTGCGACGATGATTAAAGTATGGATTATCGACCGCCACTTCGCTTGCCAAGATGCAGCAAGCCAAATAATTAAGATTCCAAGCAACGTTCCAATATAGGCGTTACGCCCTTTGTTCACTGAGATGGCAACTAAGCTCAAAATGGTGAGTGTTAAGTACAACCATCGATGCTTTGGACCCTCAGTAAACATATAAGTAGCATAACATACTAACGCGCCCATTACAGCAAATAAAATCCCTGGATTCCTAACTGATTCTCCAGCGCCTCGTTCTGAAACACCTGTCATTCCAAAGATGTAGTCATAAGAAAGAGCTTGGGGGAAAAGGTATGACTTCATATTGAAGAGGATATAAGCTATCAGGCACACGCCGAGCCCAATTAAAAAACCTTTTATCCGCTTAGGAGTGTTTAATAGAATAACAAGCGGAAAGTAAAGAAGTAAATAGATAATACCTGACATATCATACCAGATTTGTCTCCAATCTGAATTCAGCAACCACATCCCACGGGCATAACCAAATAGTGTTATAAAAACCAAGATGGTAATGGCTGCGCCAGCAAGTGAAGTTTTAGGTTGCTTATCTTTCCCGAGCATTAAATACTCCCATATGGAAAGAATAATAGCTGTAAAAAGAAGAAGGTCTTCTGTATTGAAGACGTTCGACCCTCCAGTCAAAATTCTGGCTAACATAGATGGTAGTGAACCTGGGCCAAAGAATGTGGAGTTGAGAATTATGATCGGTAAAATGATCCAATCAGGGGATCTTAAAATGAGAATAGTGGATATTCCTATAACAATAATCCCAATGGCTATTTCCGTTTTATCAAGCATCTGATAAAGACAAATCCCTGCTATTCCAACAAAGAATAGCATAAGGAAAGAGAACCGCAAAGAAGTTGTAGTAGAGGCGTAGTAATCCGATTGCGAACGGTTTACCGCATATCGCATTCCCCATCCTATTCTTTTCAAACCGTTGAATAACGGCATCACTCTAATCATTTTCTCCTATTGTTGGTTCTCTATGCTACTTTTTCAAACCTACCGCTTCAGGGTAAGTAGTCTTAAGTGCCCCATACATGTCGGACACAAAGCCTTTAAGTATTTGGTAATCAGCTTCCGGGTCACCGCTTTCCTTAACTATTACACGATAGAAGAAAGCTGAACTTCCGCGAAGCCCTAGGATTTTCCCAGCCCAGCTTTCGAATTGGATTCGTAAGTGGCTTGCAGTATCCTGGCCTGAAGAGTTACGCCACCAATAGAAAGCGGTAAGATATTGGTTATTGCTGTCTCTTACTCTAAGCATATGAACTTTTATCGTTCTGTTGAGCGAATCGATTTGTAGTTCACGTTCCTTATCCACTAAGATTTTCTGGCCTTGATTTGAAAAACATAGAGTCGGATCATGGAACGCTCCGCTGTGGGTGGCGGCCATGAGCACAAAGTCGACTTGATCGCCTGCGTCATTTCTATAGATACGCCAGGAGATGCCCTGAGGCCGAAGCATTTCATAAGCATCTTTTCCCATGTCCCTATCTTTATCTATGGCATGCCAGTTACCTGCATCCATCGGAACCTTGCTTCGTATTTCATCCTCACTTACCAGGGGGGGGTTGAACCTTTGGACACGGCTGTAGGTGAGTGCTGAAATCGCGATTAATCCAATAAGAATAAACACGTGCAAACGAGCCCGCTCTTTTCCTGTCTTGTTATCGCCCTTCGAAAGTTGATTTTCGTTTGGAACCTGATCTATTGTTTCCATCCCAGTAACCTCGCTAATCCAAAGAAGATTAAAAACGCTATAAATACAAAAAGGTATCCGCTATAGTCATGAGTTAATTGCCCCCAGTACATAGCCGATTCCTGTCCTTGTTGCACCCAAACCAACTCTCCTACTACTCCAACCATCGCAATACGAAGGCCGTTCATCAAGACCGCGATCGGATAGAGCAATGCCAGTAGGATAAGATTCTTCCACCAACCTAATTGATAAAGGGCGATAAAGAATAACGATAGGGTTAACAGAGAAATACTCAGCTTGAAACCAGCGCAAGGGATCCCAATATTGAGGATATAGTGGTCCATCTGGATAATACTGGTTGTTGGCATAGATGTGGCGAATTGCATCAATAGGAGATACTTATTGGCCATGATGGAAGACATGACTTGGACTTGATTCGTGTAAGCATCGAAAATGAATGGCGGAAGGGGAAGCATAAATAAAAGGAAAAGGTATGGAACTGATAACATCTTTGTCATCTGCTTGCCCAGTATAAAAAGGGAGGCGCCAAACAAAAAGGCAAAAAAGGATGCTTGATGAATAATTTGTGAATCAATTTGCTTACCATGTATTGCGCCGAAGAGACCGAGAATGACTAACGGCAATCCCCAGAGTGTTGGATTAATGCGAATCTTTTCGAATGCTTCACGGCGATTCCAGATAAGATAGCCGGCTAAAAACGGAACCAATACGCCATGTGAATAATAGCTATCAGCTTCAAACCATATGGCATACATAAACGTCCACATCTGTTTGAAAGAAAGAAATACCAAAATTGCAAACACCCCAACAAGAGCTAATGAAAATGGAGTTAGCTTTATCGGAAATGGTGTTGTTTTATTTTCAGTCGTTTCGCTCATTTAGTTACCTCAGCCATTGGTTCTAAGCTTTTACTCGGCTTGAAAGTCCAAAATTTGTTAGCAAAGAAATTCCAGAACATTACTATAACCGTCGCTACTACTTTGGGCAAGATTTGCATTCGATTGGAAGCGTGGCCATTTGACGTTAATGAGATGGTTAAATATAGTACGATGGTTGTGTTAAGCGCCATACCTACAACATTAACCGCAATGAACCGGACAAACTGTTGTCGGCGATTGGAAGCATCGGCACTTCGGAAGGTCCACCGGCTGTTCCAGTAAAACCCATTCAATACGGCTGTCCCAGTCGAGATAACATTGCTGATACAAACTTCAAAAGCTATCGCCCAACCGACCAGACCGATTGCTCCCATCACTGCTGTACCGACGTGATTAGGAATCATTATTAAGTTTTTGACAGAGTAATACAGTCCCCAATCAATGGCAGTACTTGAAAAACCGACAATGCAGAACTTGATAAATTGGCGAACACCGGGTGGAAGATCGCGCAAAACTTTCTTTTCTTTCATTCCGTTTGAATATTCAGTTTTGGTATCGAGTACCACGTTTGGCATTTGCCATTATCTCCCTAGTCATCAACGCATACCGGTCGGAAAAGTTCCAGGTATATTAGCTGTGAACTTGAAGGCTAGTACAGAAAGAGCAATCCATATCAAAATACTCAGCATTATATGTTTGTCTTCCAACAGGTCGTGTTCTGGCGCTCCACCTTTTTCGTTTATCTGCATCAAGAAAATATATCGAAGAATCGCGTAAAGAACGGGCGGAATTGTCCAATAAAGTCGAAAATGCGTATCAGCTGAAGGCGATTCTATCGCGTACATGCAATAAGCAACAATGGTGCCTGCTGCCATAATCGTGACAAATTGATCGGTTAGCGCTATTGAATACTGGCTGAGAGAACTGCGGTGGTTGGATCCCTCAGCACCGAGTATTACTAATTCATGTCGGCGCTTACCAAAGCCAATAAGCAGCGATAATAAGCCGGTGCATACCATAAGCCAGCGTGAAATTGAAACATCGATAGCTGCGGCTCCTGCCATTGCTCTCAAAATGAATCCCAATGAAATCATACAAACATCTAGGATGGGTTGGTTCTTCAAGCCGCTCGAATAAGCAATTTGAATAATAAGATATATCACAGAAAGCGCGGCAAACTTTATCGATAATAGACCTAGCCCAAGAACCAAATAGGCTGTTAGACCCAATGCGCATGCCCAAAGCACAATAGCAGTAGTGATGGCGAGGGAACATGGAACAATTCCGGCTGCGATTGGACGAAACTTTTTCTTGGGGTGCTGTCGATCTTTTTCAATATCCTTGACATCATTTAGTAAATATACGCCACTGGATAACATGCAAAAGACCACAAAGCCAATTGTGGCTTCGACCAGTGAGGAAATATCCTTAAAGTTTGGCTGTTTAAACCAAGCAAGACCAGGGATAGCCCCAGTAAAGATGACGCCGGCGTACAGCAGGATGTTCTTCACCCACTGACGAGGCCGCATAGCGCCAATTAACCCGATCACAACATTAGTTGTAGTCAGGTTCTTTACTTCCTTTATGGTTTTCTTGTTTTGTGTTTGCACAGGTGACATTAATTTAAATAAGCCAATTCTATTCATTTAAGAGCATCGAGAGTCGGTTATGATTGTTTTAGTAGGCTCCTTCTCCCTTCATAACAGCCGGGATCGTTAGCAATAAGATTTTCAAGTCCAGCCAAAAGGACATGTTTTCGATATAGAAAATGTCCATCTCGACCCAGTGATCGAAGGAGACATTGCTGCGTCCGCTAATTTGCCAAAGGCACGTAATTCCTGGTGTCACCGCTAGCCGCTGTGTGTGAATAGGAGTATATTGCTCCACTTCCGCAGGGAGAGGGGGGCGTGGTCCGACTAAGCTCATATCACCCATAAGAACATTGAAAAATTGTGGTAATTCATCAAGGCTAAGTTTACGCAGCCATCTACCTATAGGAGTGACCCGTGGATCATTTTTGATTTTAAAAGTCGGTCCCACCGATTCATTCAAATGCTGCAAGGACTCTCGTCTAGCCTCCGCATCAATGAACATCGATCTAAATTTATAGAAAATAAAGGGCCGTCCACGATGACCGATACGCACTTGTTTAAAGATAATCGAGCCAGGTGAAGTGACTTTAATCGCAATCGCAATTGCAAGAAAAAGCGGGAATAAAATAGCCAGCACGAAAAGGGCTGCCAGGAAGTCCAGGAACCTTTTAAAGGCAGCATATGGCACGATGCGTTTCTCAATATACTTATCGCACATTGAAGTTATATTAGGCAAGTCTGTTGAGATAGATTTGCTCATACTTTCTCTTACAGCGCTCTTGCGCATCTCTCCTATCGTTAGCTAATAACGACATAACAGGTTGGCAGATGGAACATATATAAAGATCAAACAACCGGGCAGCAAACGCTGCCCGGCGTCATATTACGAGAAATTGTCTTCATTAAGCGCCGTCGTCATCATCCGTAGGTTCGTTGCCAGACGTAAGTGACCGCTCGTGGCCGTTTAGCAGACCTCTCGGAGCGGTTGCATTACGTAAAGCGATTGACGCTTCATAGGACCGGCGATAATTCACATATCCAGGAGCATCTTCGTAGCGGACCTTATTTAAGACCACTCCTACAATATTGGCTCCAAAACGTTCCAATCGGTCCGTTAACTCTCCCTCTGATTCTGAAGCAGGCGCTCCCGCTTCATGAACTAGAATGACGTTCTTGACCGACTGCGCAATAATACCGGCATCAGCAAATGTCGAACCGGCGGGTGTGTCGATTATGATAAAATCAGTTCCACGAGAAGCCTGCTCGATAAAATGGGCCATCGCCGCTGAACGGAAAAGTCGAACAGGGTTTACCGGTGGTTGACCGGCCGAGATAAACAAGAGGTCAGTAACGCTCGTTGGCTGAACCACTTCTTCCATACGGGCGTTATTGCTCAAAATCTCATTAAGCCCAGCTTTATTCTCAACGCCGAAGTGGCGATGAAGGGCCGGTTGGCGAAGGTCCCCATCCACAAGCAAAACACGCGCTCCATCCCTAGCCAATGCAACCGCTAAGTTTGCGGCAACAGTTGTGCGGCCAACATTCGAAGAAGCGCTAGTAATCGCAACCGCTGGGCCGTGCATTCGGCCATTGGCGCCCAAGAGGTTCGTCGAAAGCATTTGATACGAAGCAGACAAGGCTGATACACTTTCGTTGTCCTTGGGTATGCTGGCGACTCGGATTTTGGGCAGAGCTGCAATTACGTTGTAACCAAGCGCCTTCTCGGTTTGAGTGACGTTGTAAGTTCCAGCGTCGAATTGATTAAGTAGCAGCACAAGACTGATCGCTAAGACCGCGCTTAAAGCTAGCGCCATCATTGTTTTGATCGGCGTTTTTTTATCAACAGGTGAAGTAAACGGTTCGTTAATTACTTTAATAACAGCAGAATTGACGGTCTCGTTTTCGCGAAGAAGGGCTTCGTTCAATTTAGTCTTCATCAGGCGCACGTCATTCTCAGCGATCTGAGTATCCATTGCATATTTAGCAAGCTGCTGCTCAGTATAAGGCATAGCCCGAAGTTTTGCATTCGCACTATCTAGCTGTCTTGTAGCTTCATTGATCCTTGTTTGTGCCACTTGCTGTTGAATGTTTCGACTAACAACTTCCTGCTTCATCATATCGTGGAGCGGATTAGAAGCAACTGATTCGTTTTGTTTTATTGACTGAGGAGACGCATTGATTTTATTAATACGTTTGTTATAGTCTTCAATCGAGAGCTTTAATGCGATAATTGTTGGGTGTTTAGGCCCTTTAACCATCACCTCTGAAGCAAGTATATTTTCCAATTTCGCTTTCTCTACGATAAAACCGTTTAGGGTTGGATTGAGCATATTATTAAAACTGCTCACTTTCATTTTTTCAAACCCTTTTTTCGTAAGCATCTTTTGCGCTTCAGCTTGAGATGTAACTGCTTCCAGTTGTGCTCTTTGAGCGTCGTTCAATACTCCTCTTAGGGAAGCCACTTCCGAGACCATGCTTCTTTCCGTATCGGTGAAGCTGACGCCTGAGTGTTTGGCCTGGTAGTCGCGATAGATGCCATAAGCTTGCTCGTATTTCTTCTTTTTGTCCTCAGCCTGGTCTTGAATAAATTGGCGTTGTGCTTGCATAAACTGGCGGTTGACTTCAGTGTAATACTCGCGAAACTTTGATTTCAATACTTCAGAAGCATGTTGAGCGTCTGCTTGGCTATCGCCAATAATATGAACCGTTAAAAAGTCAGTCCCTCGGTCGAAGTCGACTGCCAACCTTCCAACAAAATCAGCGTAAGCTGACTGTTGTCCCTGTTGGTCAGTGCCAAACTTTGCCATCGGTCCCCATGAACCACTTTGAGCTAAGTCGGTAAAAGTTGCTACTAGCAGCTTTTCCTTGGCGAACAATTCTCGGAGATTGTTCATGCGAGTCTCAACGTCACTTGTTGCCACCGCAGCGCCTTCATAGAGCTTAATGGACGAGTTGGAAGAGGGAAGGACTTCTTGAATGGTAAAGTGCCCGTCGTATTTCTTGGGTCCCAACACCGTGAAGAGGAACGTTAGGAGTGTGATAGGCACCACTACAAACGCGACTACCCACCAGCGTCGCAATAACGGTCTTAAAATCAGTAAAACACCCACGAGAATTCCTCCAGTAACTCACTTCGAAGCGTTATGGTCTAAACAGACTGTTCGAACTAAAGAATGTATTTTTCAGCAACCATGCTGTGTTTAAGATAGTATAGATGTTGCCTGCGTCAAATTTTGTGGCTTTGGGGACGTTTATAAGGTCTCCGGGCAACACGGCGATGTTCTGCTCGAGTCTTCCTTCGTTAGTTATCTTAATAAGGTTGAGTTTAAATCGCAGAACTTGGTTTGAATTCTTTGGGTCTTTGCGAAAGAGAACGCAACTACTCATCTTTGCGTTTGGTGTCTTATCGCCGCCAATCGAGATATAGTCCAATACAGTCTTGTTCTCTTGCCAGATATACTGACCAGGCCGCATCACTTCTCCAAGTAGAAAGACTCTGTTTTGAGTATCTTCCGGTACAAAAATGACATCGCCATCTTGAAGTTCATAATTCTGTGAAAGATCTCCATGATAGAGAACGGCTCGCAGATCGAGAGGGATCGATTCATTTGGGCTATCGCGATGCGTTATTGTCGCATGTCGAAGGTCAGCGCGATCTGCGACGATGTAAGACGCTTGTGAAAGCGCATCAACAACCCTATCCCCAGGCTTGAAATCATAAACGCCTGGTCGGTTGACCATCCCAAGGAGGGCAACTTTTGGCTTACGGGTTTGCAACATCGTAACAGATATCTTTGGGTCAATATAGTATTGGCCTTCTTTGAGCGCTTTTTCAATAGCTCTGGCAACTTCAGCAAGCGTTCTTCCTTCAGCTTGGACCGATCCGATGAGTTGCATAGAGATGGTGCCATCAAGAGATACCGGGGTTTGAGATGTTAAGGTAGTGTCACCATAGAGGGAAATCTGGACAACATCATCAACTTGCAGCCGATAGGTTTCCGCCACGTCAACCGTATATCCAAGGTTTGTTGACAGAATTAAGAACAAAACCATCAGATAGCTGAGGCGCATTTGTGTCTGCCCCCATTTCTGAATAGTTTTCAGTTTAAAAGTACAATCATTTCTGACAGATAACATTCTTTCCCCTACCCTATCTTAAAACCTTCATGCTCCACATTATTGTTGGTCTTATTACGCCTTATAAAGAGGGCATGTTTTATAATTGCTCACCTGCAGCTATAAAAAAACTCCAGTGGTACCAATATTGAATAATTAAGAGCGCAAGAATATCAACTTCAAATACGATTTGATCGAGAAAGAAGTTCCTTCATCCGCGTCCATAATCATTGCTATCCTTTGGCTAACTGAAGCCTTACTGATCCCTTTTATCGTTGACAGATTATATAAAAAAAAAACTGCTTCACTACAAGATACCTTAAATTCATCAGATCTCAGCTTTAGTATGATTTTCATCAACATTTATTTATACGTAACTAATGTGTAGCAATAGCAGATAAAATTATGCTTCAACTTGAGCTATTTGTTTTAAATTGGCCCTCTATTACGATTACAATTTCGCCCTTGGGGTCCTTCTTCTTGAAATGAGCGATGGCCTCACTCAATGGTGAAACAACCAATTCTTCAAACTTCTTCGTTAACTCTCGACAAACTACGACTTTTCTATCCCCTAATGCTTTTAAGGCTGTTTCGAGAGTGGAGACTAGGCGGTAGGGCGATTCATAGAGAACGAGAGTTTCTTCATCATCCCGATAGCTTTCCAGTAATCGTAAGCGCTCACCAGCCTTGCGGGGAGCAAAACCAAGAAAATGGAACCGCTGCGCTCTCATTCCTGCCGCAGAAATCGCTGTAGCTAAGGCGCTGGGGCCAGGGATTGGAATAACGAGAATTTTCGCTGAATGAGCCGCTTCAACAAGCAGCCCTCCCGGATCGGATATCCCAGGAGTTCCACTGTCAGTTACCAAAGCGATATTTATGCCCTCATTCAATCGGTTTATTAGATCATCAATCTTCGATCGGTCTGAGTGTTGATGAAAGCTGACAGTGGGAACGTGTATTTCAAAGTGGGTAAGCAATCGGCGCGTCATGCGAGTATCTTCTGCCGCAACCAAATCGACTTCTTTAAGGATTCGAAGTGCGCGCAGAGTGATATCTTCCAGATTGCCGATAGGGGTTGCAACCACGTAAAGGGTTCCTGGCATCTAACAGATTCTCCTTGGCAAAAGAACAATCGCAGGGGTGATTGCCCCTGCGATTGTAGTTATAATTAAGTAGGTTAGCGCCCCGCAGGCTTATTAGTTGGCGGTTTTTGCGGTGTTACTGTCGGCTGCGGGGATTTTGGCATTTTAGCCGTCATTGCCTGCATTAATGCTACTTCTTGCATCGCTTTGTCCTTCATCCTCATCTGCAAATAAGCATTTGCAATCCCCTGATGAATCATCAATGACGCTCGATCAGGGATAGAAGCAGATTTGGAGGCTTGTTCAAGTTGCTTAACTGCTTTATCGTTCTGCTTTTGTTCGATAAAGATGCTCGCGAGTTCGGTACGAAGCTGAGGGTCACCCTTCTCTCGAATAAGCACTTCAAGCGATTTGATCATCGTTTCAGTGTATTTATCTCGATCCGTTGGTTTCAGCGCAGGGTCCATGCGAAGTTCGTTAGCAACTCTCCACTTCAGGTAGGCGTTTAAAAGAGGCGCGAACGAAGGTTTCTCAAGCAAAGCCATCAACTCTAATTGAACCTGTTTCCTTTTCGCTGGTTCAAGGATTTGACCTTGCACTTCCTTGTTATATCGCATAAGCGCGTTAAATGTCGGTTCCACCATCTCAACTTTAGCGCTCTCCATGAGCTTACTGGCTTCCTCTTGAAATTGTTGAGAAGCCAGGTTATCTTGAATTTGCGTTATAATGGCGGCCTTGTTTTTATCGAAATCTGCCTGCTTAAATGACTTAGACATCCGCGAATCGGCAACGTAGAAAATACCGTAGCTACTAGGAAATGCAGGGTTTTGGAAAACGATCGGGTCGGATATCTGACCTTTCCCAATGGTAGCAACGGCTTTTATGGCTTTATAGTTGGGATCGAATTGTAGCTGTGCTTTACCGATCCATGCCAATTCGCCTTTCCTCTTTTTTGCCTCGGGAGGGTCTTCAGAGTACTTCTGATAGGCCTCATCAAAGCTCATTCCGGCGCGAATCTTCTGTACGATATCTTTTGCATTTTGCTCAGCAACCGGCGCAGTCTTACCCTTTCCGGCGATTATGAGCCGATAGAGATGAACTTCTTCAAAAACGCCTAAAGCATCCGCTTCTGTGACCTTGATGCTCGCTTTTTTCTTATCAATCAGCGCTTTCATTATTAGCTGAGTTTTAATAAATTCCACTGAAAGGGCATTACCGCCCTGCTCTTTTTCAACTTTCTCAATTCCTTTTTGAATGGTCTTCTCATCAGGCATGACCCCCTGATCATTAGCCATTTTCTCGTAAATGGGTTTATAGAGCGCTAAACTAAGTGCTTCTCCCTGCAAATTCAGGTCATCTAAAGCCGACTGAGCAGGTCTGGCATTCCTTAGGAAATCGTATGCAGCATTAAAATCATTTGAACCTACTTCCAGGCCGTTGACTTTCGCTATTGTCGTTTGCTCAGCATTCTGGTTGCCTTTTCCAGGCCCCATATCCCCGCTGAAAAAGCTGATCATACCGACACATAGGATAATTGCTAATCCTATAAAGATAACCTTATCGAAGCCTTTATTGACCCATCTGCGCATTTTCATAATTGACATGATTCTTTATCTCCATGTAGCGGTCAAAACTTTGTTAAGACCGCAAAATCGTTTTGGGGAAATCCCCTTATCTCTGCCGGACGAATAGATTTATTAATACTTATGCTTCAAGCAATTTGCGAATACCGAGAATGCAGCGATGTGATATTTCATCAGAAGTTAGGCCTTCGATACGGGCATGAGTTTCAAGTGATAAAAATCCGTTGTACCCATCAGCTTTCAAGGCTTTAAACTGGCCTGCGTAGTCTATCTGACCTTCTCCAACGATGACGAAATTATCTTCACCCCCCGATGATACCGCGTCTTTGATATGTACGTGGGCAAGATATGGCTTAATTGCGTTATAACCGTTAGGAAAAGGTGTTTCTCCAGCGCAAAAGGCGTTGCCCGGGTCCCAGCATACTTTAATATAGGGCGAATCGATCATTTTGAAAACACGCGCTGTCTCTTCGCCGGATCCCAGCATACAGGAATACTCGTTTTCAAGAATAAGAGTCACTCCTGCCCGCTCAGCCATTTTTATCGGTTCCGCCAATGCCTCTGCAATTTTCGTAACCAGAGTATCAGTCAGTTTCTCCGTTCGCCAGAATGAGAAAACACGGACGAAAGGAGTTTCGAACTCATTAGCGATTTCTAAACAGTGCGCAAGGAGCTTCAATTGCTCATCGAGTGGCGTTTGTGCGGCTAGATGCAGCGGACCCGTCGGTCCGCCTTCGCCTTCAAAATTACACTTATAGAAGGGAGACGCAATCCCGCATATGGTTAGGTTATAATCTTTGGCGATCCGCTTGCAGCGTTTACGAGCATCAGCATCGATTTTGGTGACATTATCGCCCCAAAGCCCGCGCAGTTCTGCTCCTTCTACGCCGTTTTCGTTCATCCATTTGGCAACTGTTTCGAAATCTTCTGAAACTTCGTCGGTTATAACTGCTAATCTCATATATTTTCCTGCTTAATGATGAATCCTAGCCGACCGACAACCTTTTTGTCAAGTTGAGGGTTCCAAGGTTCGTTTAGGTATACTCAACCATAATGAGAAAGGTCATCATAAAACAAGTTCGAGAGCACATACAAGAGGTTTGGGAGGCAAGCGGTCGCTCAGAAGAAGACCCTGGATTGAGAGCACATTTTAATGAAAAGCCCCGTCTGCCCGTTACTGTAGTATGTAGTCATCTCGATAAAGAAATTAATCACGGAAATATTCTTCGAATCTCCGAATGTTTTCGCGCAGAGGAAGTGATTTTCGGAACAAGAGGCGGGGATATACTGGACATCTCCGGTTCAGTCGGCGCTCAAGTTTGGCAGCCTTGGCGATGGTCGGATGCTGAAGAGATACTTTGCGAGTTAAAAGCGAAGGGCTATCATCTTTATGCTTTGCATCTTTCCCCCCAAGCAAAAGCGGTGCAGAAGATGACTTGGCAATTCCCTGCTGCTTTGGTTCTAGGTCAAGAACTCGAAGGGTTCCGTCCTGAAGTCCTCGCGCTATGCGATGAGCACGTTGCCATTCCCCTTTATGGCCTGATCACTTCTCTAAATGTAGCCGTTGCTACCGGCATCTGCTTGCACCACATCGCTGATTACTACCATCACCACACCCCCACCTTCACCCCCGCCAGGGCCGTGTCGCAACGTTTGGTCAAGTGATTGGCTCTTAAGGCGAAAGGTGTACTCCATCAGTGTCAAATCGAGGGATGGCTTGTGCCTGTAGCATCCTCCTCTAGAATCTTCCAGACAGATTCTTCACTTCGTTAAGAATGACACGCATTTGCTAAAGCTACGGCGTGTATGGGCTTTACCCCTCACGCGGGTCTCTTGTAGGGGCGTAGCTTGCTGCGCCCCTCGTAGGGGGTGAGGTCTATCAAGCTCGTCACCGGAACCCTTCGATATGGCCTGACGGCCTACTCAGGGAGGCGG
>JBAXQP010000046.1 GCA_037131655.1 bacterium
GCTGCCGACGTTAACGGCGATGGCGTAGTCACTGTACTCGACTACGACATCATGATAGCCAACTGGTTCAAGACCGGCGATACTCAATAATCGCCTTAGTGAACTAACAATAATCAGGGAGGGTCTAAAAGCCCTCCCTGATTTTAGCTTTGGTACATATTATCCGTTACCCCGCTGCGAATTAACGACAAATAGGGTTTGCCTAAAAATAATTTCAGGTTCAAAAAAATAAATCTAAAAGAAATTTGAAAAAAGTATGCAAATTCTGTCCGTTTTCGAGTGGCAAAAGCGAATTATATATAGACGGTATCAGTAGTTAGCGGATGCCGTGCATCTAAAAGGAATTTTTCGATGAACAAGAAGCTCAGTGAAACGAATTATCCGAGCGTGATATCAAATGAAAAGGTCATAAGCTTGCGGCTAATAGTGGAGGGGAAAATGCTATCAAAACTTATTGTTGTTGCCCTAATGGCGATAACTTTATGTATGGCGCACATTGCGGTTGCATCTGACCCGAACGCACCTCCGTGGCGCGGATCAGCCGGTTCAACATTTGAAGAATGGGGATTTAACACAAATAGTAACCCTGCCGCTCCGGAGACTGTAAGCAATCCCTATGGCATGCCGAGCGCAGTTATTGACTACGAGCGGCCATTTGGCAGTGGTTGGAAGAATAGCATTCCGGCTGTATACGGTGCAGCGCAGGGCTGGTGGGATATTGCCAGAGGATCAATCGCGTTGAGCATTATTAACCATCCATACCTGGGTTATGACATATCAAAAGATATCCAGGTTCAAGTTGTTTATTGGAAGGATATCAATGACGCTCCGACCGTACTGGTAACACCAACGGCTATACAGATAAACAAGACAACCACGTTGGTAGCATCGGGTCCTACGGGCGGAGCTTGGTATCTGGATCTATGGATATTCCACGTGAATCCTAATATGAATTCTGAGGTTATTACAGTAAAAGGCCACCCTACAGCGGGTTCGCAGATAGACAGAATTGTGGTGGACACTCGGTACACAGAACCTCCTCCGACAACCGTGGACTTTGTTTGCACGGTCACCCTGGTGGATTGGGCTGGCGGAGACGCGCCGACGACCGCGACCGTAACGGTTGATGACGTGCTCTATGCCGGCAATCCTGTCGCCCTTACAGGCACCGGTTCTGTACGTACCTGTACAATCCCTGGCTTAACTGATATTGCACATAAAATCAAAGTGAAGCCTCTTAAGGCTTTGAGCCAAACTATAACCGGCGTAACCCCACAGGCCTTTAGCTGTCAGTGCGGCGACAACAATGATGACAACAAGATTGATGACTTGGACTTCCTGAGAGTCATCGGCAACTTTGGAAAACCCCTTCCGGATGCTATTCTTGGCGACGGCAACGGCGACGAGAAAACGGATGACTTGGACTTTCTTAGAGTCATCGGTAACTTCGGAGGATCCGGAACCTAAGATTGTTCTATTAATTAAGCAAGAGCATTCTCTGCAGGCATTGAGGTCGAACTGATTGGGCCGTTTGTCACACGGTCAATTAACATATTCTCTAGAGGGAGAATCGCGATAGAGAATCAGGAAACAGAGCTACTGCGCAGTTGGCAGAGTTCCTACAGCAGAGGGAACAGCGCCGAATATTACGGAACTCTTTTGGTTAATGCGGAAGTACCCGTAAAACGCGTAGTGTTTAGCGATATAACTGAATTGGACTAAATGGAGGTAAGTATGCCTGGATGACATTAAAATCAACCTAGTAATCACTAACTTTGATATAGTAGGTGATCCAATCTAAACAAAGGGAATTAACTGGTAGTAGTACCAATTTAACAGTTAAATTTCCAAAAAAGGACTTTGTGGTCCAATAATTGCTTCGTTTTTAGTATAGAATTTAAAGAAGGTCTTATGTAGATAATACATAGAAGGAGTATTCGATGAAAGCTTCAGCTTTGTTTGTTTTAATTGTATTGATTGCATGTACAGTGTCAGGGGCATTTGCCTCAGTTCCGTCCGCTTCGACGTCCCAAACCTGGACGTTTGCCACAGATGCTAACCCTGCCACACCGGATCCTGTGAATAATCCCTATGGTTCGCCGACTGCTTTGATTACGGTAGATGAAAATGGCACTGGTTATTGGGATACCATGCCGGATGTCTACGGTTCAGCACAAGGTTTCTGGGATATTGGAACAGGCTCCATTGTTCTAACCATCCCCAACCGTCCGAATGCAGGTCCCAATTCCTATAAGGACATCACACTATGGGTGAAGTATTGGAAGGATATCAGCGATGTCCCCAATGTGCAAGTAAATCCGATAGCCCAGTTGATCGGATTCAACACCGAATTATTAGAAGCTGGACCTAATGGTGGGGCTTGGTGGGCAGATACCTGGTCATTCCACATTGTGCCTAACCCTGATAATGAGACGATTACTCTTACTGGCAACCCCATGGGCTCGCTAATAGACGAGATCAGAATCGATACCGTCTGCGTTCCTGAACCCGGCAGTCTTATGGCTCTTTGCTCTGGACTTATTGGAGTTGTCGGACTTGCTGCACGCCGCAAGCGCGCTTAAACTGGGCGTATAACACATTATAGCCGGCGGACGAAACTTGCTTTATGAGTATCGGTCGCCGGTTTCTGTTTTATTGTAGATGGATGTAATCTTACTCATCTATGATGCGTCATTATTCAAGATGCTCCCTTCGCCTTCCCTAAAACAGCACCCGATAAGTCTCCCCTGCGTGGCCTTTGAAGCGGATTACTGAGGGTTCTAGGTGTTCGAAATCTACTTTGCTATTACTTTGAACGTCAGTTACCGTTTGGCCAAGGGGGACCCTGAGGGTGCAGGTGTTTGTTAATGAAGTGGTGATGAGCGTATGGGTTAGACGGCTGGCTTTCCAACCTATTGAAACATTGTAGCCGCCTCGCCCGCAAAGACCATAAACGACCCCATCGGGCCAAATAGCGGGGAGGGCAGGGAGGATGTTGAGTTCACCCGTGTGGCTTTGCAGGAGCATTTCGGCGATTCCTGCACAGCCGCCTAAGTTGCCGTCGATTTGGAAGGGTGGGTGCATATCGAATAGGTTTGGCGCCGTACACTTTTGAAGCAATGTTTTTAAGTGGGAATAGGCGGTGTTGCCTTCTTCAAATCGTGCGAAGAAATTAACAAGCCATGCCCTGCTCCAACCGGTATGACCGCCGCCATGAGCTAGTCTGAACTCAAGTGACTTCTTTGCTGCCTCTGCTAGCTCGGGCGTTCCTCTCAGGGTGATTTGATTTCCCGGATGAAAACCGAACAGGTGAGACATGTGCCGATGACCCGGTTCGGATTCGTTATAATCCTCAGCCCACTCCTGAAGCCGCCCGCTCTTGCTGATCTGCAATGGAGCTAAACGATCTAATGTCAATTTCAACTTATCGCGGAAGTCGGCCTCCAAGTTCAGAGTTTCACTTGCCGTGATGCAGTTGGTAAATAAATTGTGGATGATCATGATATCCATAGTGGCGGCGTAAGTGAAATCTGTTCGCGTTCCGTCAGGCATTATGAGCGAATTTTCCGGTGAATGTGACGGGTTAGTGACGAGCCGACCCTTAGGATCTTCGAGGAGGAAGTCCAGAAAGAACTCGGCGGCCTCTTTCATGATTGGGTACGAGTTATCGAGGAGGTAATTGTAATCGCCGCCAAACAAATAGTGTTCCCAAAGATGTTGGCACAGCCATGCAGCGCCCATCGGCCAAACGCCCCAAACCCCATCCGCAGGCGCAGTAAAACCCCAAATATCGGTGAGATGATGAACCACAAACCCGCCGCAGCCATAATGGACCTTGGCCGTTTTTCGTCCGGGTTCAATAAGGGTTTGCAGGAGGTCGAAAAGGGGCGTGTGGCACTCGCTGAGGCCGGTTACCTCCGCCGGCCAGTAATTCATCTGCAAGTTGATATTCGTGTGGTAGTCCGAGTTCCAGGGCGCTTCAATCAGGTCATTCCATAAACCCTGCAGGTTCGCCGGAAGTTGCCCAGGTCGCGATGAACCCATGAGCAGATACCGTCCAAATTGGAAGTAAAGTACCATCAATCCGGGGTCATCCGCTCCTTCTTGAACCGCATTTAGCCTTTCATCAGTCGGCAACTCATCAAATGGGCTTTCCCCCAAGTTCAATTGCACTCGGTTGAATAATTGCTGATGGTCTTCCACGTGGGCATTGATGACTTTTGAAAAGGAACTCATCGTGGCTGCGCGTAGGGCATTCTCGCAGGATGCTAATGGGTCATTGCCGTAAAAATCGGTGGCTGCGGCAAGGAGAAGGGTGACCGAATTGGCGCCTGTGATTGAGAGAGAGTCTTTATTCGCTGATATATCCCCACCTTCTGGAAGGGCAAACAGGTGAGCTTCAAACTTCATCCACTGATTGCCAATTTGCCCTCTTAGAATGAGTTGATGCGCGTTTGCTGCAATGCATTCGGCATCCTGTTCGCGGGTCATTTTGGCTTTTAGACTGATTTGTCCGGGTTTGTCGCAGGTGAGGCGAATGGCTATAACCTGGTCTGGTGTTGAAGCAAATATCTCTCTTATGAACTGGGCATCGCCAATCTTATAGAACACCCGCGCCATGCCCGTTTCCAAATCCAGCTCACGTCGGTAGTCAGTGACCTCATCATGTCCTTCGAAATCTAGCCATAAATCGCCGAGGGACTGGTAAGATTTCACACGGCAGGGGTTGCCGAGCATGTGCTTGGATGCAAGTTCTTGAGCCTCACCGTTCTTGCTCTCGAAAATAAGCTTTCGAACCTGTGGGAGATACTCCAAGGCTTCAGGGTTATTAGCATCCTGCGGGTGGCCGTCCCAAAGAGTATTCTCGTTAAGCTGGATGCGCTCGTTGGCTGTTTTACCGAAGATCATCGCCCCTAATCGGCCATTGCCGATGGGTAGAGCTTCAATCCACTCATTCGCAGGCTGCCGATACCAGAGCATTAGTTGGCTATTCATTTCTACTCCCAGGGTTTTAGGATAATCTTAGCGCATTCGTGTGAGGCGGAGACTTCGAAGGCTTTCTGCACCTGGCTCATCGGGAAGATGTGGGTGACAAGCCGATCGATGACGGGCGATTGCTGTATAACCTGCATAATGCTGGGGAAGAGGTTTAGATTATAATGCCATGCCCCGAAGAGGGTGCGTCCTGGGCCGATTAGATCGCCGCTGATATAAACTGGCGTTGCATCGCTGCACTGACCGACGAAGCCGACAATCCCTTTAACTCCCGTTCCTTCAATACATACCCGATGGGCTTTTGGTGAACCTGAGCAATCGATTGTCTTATCCGCGCCGTGACCATCGGTTACTTCACGAATCTGACCAACAACGTTTTCGCTGCTGCCATCCAAAACAACTTCAGCGCCAAGAGCCTTTGCGTATTCCATTCGCCAGGGAATGGAATCGATCGCTATAATTCGCGCTCCTCGATAGGCCGCGTTCACAATGGCGCCCATTCCGACCGGACCGAGACCAGTGATGAGCACTGTGTCGAAAGAATCGAGCTTCATCATATCAAATGCCCCAAAGGATGGACCTAATGCACAGCAGGCAAGGGAAGCGTGCTCATAGGTGACATCATCGGGGATGGGACTAAGGAGCCAATCAGGCTTGACAATATATTGGGCATAGGTTGCAGATCCCGTCTCCGAGCCTGTGAAGGAAGTGAAATCGTATGAATTCTGGCAGTGGATGAAGTCGCCTTGAACGCACAGTCTGCACTTACCGCAAGAATATTCAGGCTGCACCACAACTCGATCACCAACTTTTACACGGCAAGGTTGAGCCACTTCCACGACTTCCCCCGCCGCCTCATGGCCAAAACCTGAACAACAGTTACCCTCTTCGAAAGCATGATACTCGTTGCACATCGGTGTGGCGTGTATTTTAACCACCGCCCAATTCGCGATAGCTTTTGGATCGGGTACATCAATCAAACCTACCTGGCGCTTTCCTAATATCTTGACCTGTTTCATACTGCGCTCCTTGGTATTCAGGCAAGGTGATAGGTGATGGGTTTTAGGTGATAGGTCCAGATTTACGGATCTAGCTTCGATCCCTCTGCCCTATCACCTATCTCCTAATACCTAACACCTTCGTCTGAAATACGAACTACTTCAGATACATCTCGATAACCGGTACCTGCACATTCGGTCTGAGGGTGGGGAGACGGACTTCTAAAGTATTGCGAGGATTATCGCCTTTGCTTGGGTGCATACTGAGTTCGGATGCATCGTTGAGCAATTGGCAATAGGCCACCTTGTCGGCAAAACCGTCAAAAGCAATTTCGCCTATGGGCCAGCTATACATATGGACGTAGAGCCGTTTCTTGTCAGGGTTGTAGGTTAGACGGCAATCCTGGGGCTGCGGGAACTCATTGGGAGCTTCGGTGCAGCCGTAAATAGAACGACCGTGCAGCCTCATCCACTCGCCCATGCCCAGCAGACTCTCTTCTGCGCGTACATCGAACTCGCCGCGAGCCGTTGGGCCTACGTTCAGCAGAAGGTTTCCGCCTCGGCTGACGGTGTCGATAAGCATTTTGACGAGTTGGTCAATGCTCTTCCAGCCAGTCTCATCGCGATGGTAGCCCCATGAGCCTGAGAAGGTTTGGCAAGTTTCCCACAAAACGCGTTTGCCGTTACGGGTTGGCCATTCGCGCTCCTGACTTTGCTCAGGGGTCACGAAATCATAGCCACCCTCGACGTCTTCGAGATTGAGGCGGTCGTTGATGATGATGTTGGGCTGGCACTTGCGGCACATGGCGATGAGCTTTTCGGATTGCCAATCATCGCGTCCCTTGCCGTCTTCGCCGGGATACGAGAAATCGAAGAAGAGATAGTCGATTTGACCATAATTGGTAAGAAGCTCTTCAACCTGGTTGTATAGGTACTGAGCATACTTTTTGACGTCGCGCTTAGGGTTGGTTTCGCGCAACTCCTGATTGGCGGTCATTGGGTGCAGACTGTCGATGGGGAAATCAGGATGATGCCAGTCGATTAATGAATGATAGAACCCAACCTTAATCCCTTCGGCGCGGAATGCATCGACCATGGGGCGAATGAGATCCTTGCCGTAGGGGGTATTAGGGGCTTTATAGTCGGTGTACTTGGTGTCCCAAAGGCAGAAGCCTTCGTGGTGCTTGGTGGTGATGACAAAATACTTCATGCCTGCGGCTTTGGCATAACTCGCCCATTCCTCTGGGTCGTAGAGGTCAGGGTCGAACATATCAAAGTATTTCTGATAGTCCTCGTCCTTGATGCGCTCATTGGCCTTTAGCCATTCATGGCGGGCTCCCAGGGCATAAGTGCCCCAGTGAATGAACATGCCAAATCGGTCGTGGACAAACCACTTCCATTTATCGGGTACGAATACAGGATTGTTATCCATTTTGAATTCCTCCTAGATTATTTCATGAAAAGTTCGATGACAGGGATCGTGACATCAGGTTTGATGGTGGGCAGCCCGCGAGCAAGGGTATTGGATTTCGCCAAACTCTTTCGGTATAACCGTCTATTCCATGCCGAGCGGCCATCGCATAGACGCCCCAATGCATAAACAGCCCAAACAGGTCGTGAAGGAACCATTTGAACTTATCCGGAACCTGAAACTCCTTTATGCCTAACTTTTGCGCACACATTACCCGCGATTCTACCCGCGCAATCCGGCAAAGGTTAATGGTTGAAGAGGAAAAGCATTAGTAATTGCAGGGAAGGGTGTGCGAATCGAGAGCGAGAAAATCCCTGAGTCGGTGAGATACCGGCGCTATGGGCTACTCAGGTTCTTCTTTGGTATCGCCAGAGATTACTTGGTCGGCTTTTTGTGAGACGTCAGTCTTATCTTTCGGCCCATTCTGAGAGGGGTGGAGTTCCTCGAAGATGGTTTTAATAACGGCTAAGGTAGGTACTGCGAGGAAAATACCGATTATGCCGAAAAATCCGCCCATTACCAATACAGTGAAAATCACACTAACTGGATGAAGCTTCAATCCACTGCCATATACCAGTGGGACAATTAGGTTGTTTTCGATCTGTTGGATGACAACAAAGCCGATAATAATCCAAAGAGCCATAATGGGCTTGTCGGCCAGCATTACCAGAGTAGGTGGAACTGCCGATAAAATAGGGCCGATGGTTGGGACGATCTCAAGCAATCCAGCTAATATAGCAAAGAGAAAAGAATAGGGCACATGCAAAATAAGTCCAAGCAAAATCCATGTGAGTAAAAAGATGGCTAGCATTCCCACGCCCAGGGATAAAGCCCATTGACGCATCATAAAGCCTATCTTTTGAAGCAATTTTGTCGCAAAATCTCTGTGATCCGCTTTGACTATATTTAAAAGTCCTTCAACTATTGGCTTCGGGTTGGCGAGGATGTAAATCACGCTAATAAACAAGACAATTGCGCTTGCCACAAGACTAACAGCATTAAGCGTATAAGTGCCGATGCGGGAAAGGATTTGACCAGTACCTTGCGAAAGCATCTGGCTTATCCGGTTTGGATTGACAGAAGGAATCTGCGCGCCAATTTTCCCTCCTTTAGCTGTAAGCCATCCTTGTACATTATTTAGATAAGTAGGGAGATGGCTAAATAGATCTCTTGTTTGGCTAGCGGCTAAAGGAAAAACCAACCAGATACCAACGCCGATAGTGATTAACATCAGCAGTGCCATGACCCCAACGGATAATGGTCTGGGTATCTTATGGCGTTCCAACCAACCAACACAGGGATTCAGCACAATCACGATCAAGGCCACCAAGCTGAACAGGATCACGATCCCTATGATAGCGGCAATAAAGCGAAGTATGAGAAAGACCAATGCAGTAAAAAGCACCCCAAACACGATGAGTCCACGGATATCCCCAACCGTTAAGACCTGCTTATTAGTCACATCAACCCTCCTAATTTAAACGTATGATATTTTATCATACCAACCCGTTCAATCGAAGCCCCCGTTCAATCACTATCTCAACGAACTGACAAAAAGATAAAAAGACGACTTCTTATTTTGTTGTGGTTTCTACGTTTGGTTGGGCAGCGGGAGGAGCTGCAGGGTGGGGAGTCGGTGTGCCGTTCACCAATATCTTGCGCTCCACTTCATAGGTCTTAATTTCATTACCAACGAATAGAGATACTCTGACCTTTTCACCCGGTTTGCCTTTTAAGGCATCCTGACATCTTTTATAGGTAGCCGGTTGAATGAGAGTGCCGTTGATAGCTGCGATCATATCCCCTCTTTTAAGCCCAGCCTTTTCCGCAGGAGAGCCTTTGATAACAAAGAAGATAAGGAGGCGGTTTGTAATCTGATCAAAATCGGTGAGTACCCCTATCTCACCTTCTTTTGGGATATAGTCCTCTGTCTGCCACCTTTCAAGGAAAACATAACGTCCTCGAAAATCGATCCAAGTATTATAATTCTCCCAGAATTTTGTCCCAATAAGGCCATCCTTTTCTTGGCTTGAGCTGATAGCCCCTTGGATTGAAGCAGTGGCATCATCGATGTGGATAGGCCCTATTCCTATATCATGGATATAGCATTCATAGGTGTCGTGGGTGCCACTGACATCCCTGGCGCCATGAACGAATTCAGGTTTATTAGGGTATATCCCCCACCTTTCGGCTGCGTGTCGGAAGATAACGAATGCCTGGCCAATACACCCGGTGTCGAGTACCATTTTGCCCGGCTTTCCTCCTATAGATACAGGTAAATAAATCGCGAAAGTACCGCTGGTTGGGTCGATAGGAATGAGCCACGAACTTTTACCGTCGGCTTTCATTTTGGTGAGGTCTTTCATCTCTCGAGGATAGAAGCGCATCTTCTTTTCCTTCATATTGATTTCGAGAACGTATTCCCACCAAGATTGAAGGCCGATAATCCCATCAATTGGTTCTTTATGCGTACCGGAACCCCAATCGAGCTGTGTTGCCATTACATCTACAGACTTCGTCACATCAAGCTCGCCGATTTGCAGCTTATTAACTTTATAGGTTTTATTGACAACAACACCGGTTGGGCTTATTCCCATGCTCTCGCCTTTTGGATCGCCGACATCGAATTCCGAACTGATAGCAAGGGCGCTGCCCCAACCAGTGTCGAACATGAAGTTACCCGTCCGTTTTCCGTTCACCAGCGCTTTAATAATAATCATATCATCCCTAAATACAAACGGGATCTCAATGACCTTCTGAAGCGGCTTGGTTGTCGTTTTTGGGACGACTTTTGAGGCAGGAGCACGCACATGCTGTGGCGATACGGCAGCGCCCCATGCGCTCAGAGCCATTAGCATCACGGTTATCCAAACAGTGGCCCTTTTCATTATGCGATTTTCTCCTTGAATGTTAACCCCTACGTATCACGCGCAACCCGGAGTAACTCCTGCTCTGCATCATTTGTCCAGAAACGGCCTTGTTCTAGCTTGGTATAGACCGTAGGGTATCTGCCTTTTAGTTCATCCAAATCCATCAGTGGTAGCTCAACAAAGTGAGGTAGGATGACGATCTTGCCGGGGAATCGCCCTTTAATCACCGCTTCCATCCCCTCTTTAACTGCATTCATTCCGCCGATAGCAGCCAGTGATGCTCTGGTTTGAAGCTGGCCCTCTTCCATCAGGTCAAGCGCGCTCTTCATATCATCCATACTCGAACCACTCGACCCATAATATTGGACGCCTTTTGTGACGACAGGAGTCAACTCAAAGTTAGCGATAGTGCCGCGTGCAGCGCCTGCAAATATATTCATCGCTCCGTTTGGTCCAACCCACTTTGAGCCATGCTCGATTACAGGCACCACAGGCACCATGCAGACGACATCATCGAAACCATCACCCGATAGCTCTTTCAACTTCGCGTCGAATTCATCAGGAGTCATTTCTTTTGGATTAATAGTTACGAACTTAATGCCGCGACTTTCAGCCAACGCGCCATAACGTTCTCGGCAAGTTTCTAACCGTTCGCCATCCACGTCCGTAGCGACCACAAGTTTAGGCGGATTGGGAAGTTGGACCGCTCGTTGAACGTGCATTTGTCCCATTGGCCCGCCAGCGCCGATGAACCAGGCCTTGCCGCCGGCTATAAGCTCGGCAGTTCGTTTGGCTTCATAGGTTTTTGCCATATCGGTTCCGGTCGTGCCGACAATCTGCCAGTTGTCATAGTGAATACGGCCAACATCGGTTTTGATGGGGCGATCGAACGGAGTAGTTCGAGAGATGCTGCACACACCGCTATAGGCGAGTTGCAGGATTGCCGCTTCGATCACATCGGTAGGCACTTCGCCAATTAACAAGATATCATCAAATCCCATGCCATCAGTGTAATCTGCCCTAATTTGGTCCCAATCGAGAGCGCCTTCAAAATCAACTATTTCGGTCTCAGGCAGTTGGTCTTCCACATCACCCGAGAGGCCTAGTGTGAGAATTTGGCTTGGAATACCGGCTTTGAATAGCTCGGCTATATCTGCCTTGCCGCTTGCCTGAATGATGAGCATCTTGCCTTTGTCTTTGATGTTATGGCGGTAATTAATGTTATAAGCAGCAACAACGCAGGCCCAAGGCTCGACGAGAGAAGCTTCAACAACGCCCGTATCCGTCTTGATAGGCAGCAGGTAGGTTCCAGCATCGCCATCGATCATTTCTGTTGGAAGAACCTGATATTGAGCCAATCCGCCTTTGAACACATAGCCGAACGCCATGGATTTACCATTGAAGAATACGTCTGCCTGGACGATGTAGCGGACTCCTTCTTTAAAACGTTCTTTTATCGCATCGCCGACTTTAACAATGGTACAAGTCGCTTCATGCCCAAGAACCACTGGATCGGTCTTAAGATTTCTGCCCGTCAGCTTAGGGTGATTGTCGCCTAAGTTAATGACCTTGGTATCGCTGAAGCATAAGCCGCAAGCTTCGATGCGGACTAATAGCTCATTGTGACCGACTTCCGGCATAGGAACCACAGATGGTTTGCCTTCATCGCCCAAGTTATCGAGGCCTGCGCCATATAAATGCCATTCTAAATTATTCTTTGGTAAAGTTTCTACTTCCATTATTTTTCCTTCCTAGACAAGCCATCAATCAACTTTTGACGATAATGTTCGTCAGGGCGGTCTTGAATCCTTTGTGCAATTTCATGACTAAAAGCATGAACGCCGCCCATTTGCATTGCGCCCAATAAAATTCGGGCAGTCTTCACAGCCATCGATGTCGTTGCTTCAACCGCTTTAGCGGTCTCACCGAAGGATATAATGCCGTGGTTCTGCATAAGGATCATGCGAGGGAGTACCCCATAAGTGTGCACATATTCTTCAACTTTTTCGCGAAGTTTTTTGGAAAGCGCATTGCCCGGATCGGTAAATTCAATCATGCAAGGCGCAATTCCGCAGTTTACGATTTGATCGGGGAACATCGGTTGTTCCATCGCCCGCCAATTAATTGAGCACAAAATTTTGTTGACAGCTGTCGCGTGAGTATGAGCAACAAAATTAATCCCAGGCAGGGTTAGCAAATACGAATGGAAGAAGGTTTCAACTGAGGGTAAAAGATTAGTGCTTTGATCGCAGCGGCAGCCCAAAAGGGTTTCTTTGACCTGCTCATCATTCAAATTAGGTTGGTCGAGGGTTGGGATGATGCGGTCGAAGCGGCATTTCACAAACCCGTCTGCCTGTATTCCATTAAGCTGAAACCCGCTGGCCTTGATGCAGAATTCCTGATCATTAAGTTTCGCAGAGGTATTTCCCTCGCCCAAAATTACTAAATCCATATCCGGATGAGCCATCCGATTCGACATCATAATAAGTTGGTCAAGCATAGCATTATCGTCCATAATATTCCTTTCAATTTCGTTGTATTACCCATATTATGCAATAAGCAGAGCTATAGGTTCAACAGGTAGAAGGAGAAAGGCCGAATTCCAAAAATCT
>JBAXQP010000047.1 GCA_037131655.1 bacterium
AGCGTAGTCGAAGGGTCTTCCGGAAGATTCCTCGACTACGCTCGGAATGACGTCTCGTTGGGACGTTAGGGACAGAGCCGGCGATACGCTGGTTCTACTGTGCTTTGTCTTGTTACCGAAACCTTGTAAATTTAAACTCTTTCCGGCTTTTCTGGTTTGTGGGTTTTCAGGGATTTCAGGGCGGCTTCGCAGAGCGCGACGGTTTTGGCGGCGAAGGTGGCGGGGATGGGGTTTTCAATCTTTCCTTCGAGTAAATCTAAGAACTCTATGACCGATCCGCCCCAGCCGTGACCGCCGATGAGCTCGCCGGTTATCTTTTCGAGTTGTTCTTGACCATTTCTGCCCTTTTGTAACATCGCTTGGCCAGTGAGTGTGCCTTCAGTGCCGAAAACTTCAATCTGTTGTGCAGCTCCGGCGTGTTTACAGCCGCAACTAATTAAACATTTGCCGAGCACACCGTTTTCGAATTTGAAGATGAGTATCAGGCAATCATCGGATGGGAATTCGGGAACGCAGAACTTATTGCTGTAGCAAAATACTTCCTCAACTTCCGAATCGACCACCCACATCATCAAATCCAAAGGATGGCAGCCGCCGCCGAGAAGGATATCCTGGGGTTTAGTTTTATCAATACGCCAGGGTGTGTAGTTTTCACCCTCCTCCGAATACCATGGCCAGAGATCGCCGGCATAATCGCCTTGTACAAAGAATATCTTTCCCGCGCGGCCTTCCTTTGCAGCAAGAGAAATTTCTCTGTTCGGCCAAACGTAGCGTAGAGTTTGGTCAACCATCACGTGCAACCCAGTCTCTTTCGCCTTATCAATAATCTTGCGGGCATCGGCAACAGTGGTGCAAAGGGGTTTTTCGATGAGTAGATGTGCCCCATGTTCCAGGGCAATAACCGCTTGCTCGGCATGCAAGTGGTCAGGCCCTGCGATAATTACCGCATCGGGTTTGGTGTCTTTAAGGAGTTGAACGTAATCATTACCCGGAACGGCATTGGGGTAGAGGGACAGCGTCTTCTTAATCGCAGCTTCACGGGGGTCGAATATGGCGGCAAGTTTGCCTCGTCCTTCTTTTTCGGCCACTTCAACCGCGCATAACCCTGCATCTCCGCAGCCTGTTAGTAGAAGCCTATATTTACTCATCATTATCCCCCTCATTCATTTGAACCTTAAAATCGGCAAAAACTATTCTACCTTACCATCTGCTAGTCGTTCTTGCCAAGCGTCAATCGGACGAAAATCCTGTTTATTACGTCTGCCGAAACCATGTAAAACTAAACTCTTTCAGGCTTTTCGGGTTTGTGGGATTTCAGGGACTTTAGGGCGGCTTCGCAGAGGGCGACGGTTTTTGCGGCGAAGGTCGCAGGGATGGGGTTTTCAATCTTTCCATCGAGTAGATCTAAGAATTCTATGACCGTTTCGCCCCAACCGTGTCCGCCGATTAACTCGCCGGTAATCTTTTCAAGTTGCTCTTGACCGTTTCGGCCTTTTTGCAGCATTGCTTGGCCTGTGAGTGTGCCTTCGGTGCCGAAGACCTCAATTCGTTGCGCAGCGCCGGGGTGTTTACAACCGCAACTGATAAAACATTTGCCGAGTACCCCGTTTTCGAACTTGAAGATGAGTATCAGGCAGTCATCGGAGGGGAACTCGGGTGCGCAGAACTTATTACTGTAACAATAAACTTCCTCAACCTCTGAACCAACCACCCATAGCATCAAATCCAAATAATGGTAGCCTCCGCCAAAGAGAATGTTCTGGGGGTTATTCTTGTCGATACGCCAGGGGGTATAGTACTCACCCTTCTCCGAATACCACGGCCAATGGTCAAAGGCATAATCGCCTTGCACAAAGAATATTTTCCCCGCTCGACCTTCCTTTGCAGCGAGGGCGATTTCCCTGTTCGGCCAAGCATAGCGTTCGGTGTGATCTACCATCACGTGCAGCCCAGTCTCTTTCGCCTTATCAATAATCTTGCGGGCATCGGCAACGGTAGTGGAAAGGGGCTTTTCGATGAGTAGATGTGCCCCATGCTCCAGGGCAATAACCGCTTGTTCGGCATGTAAGTGGTCAGGCCCTGCGATTATTACTGCATCGGGTTTGGTGTCTTTAAGAAGCTGAACGTAATCATCACCCGGTATGGCATCGGGATAAAGTGAGAGGGTCTCCTTAATCGCAGCTTCACGAGGGTCAAATATGGCGGCAAGTTTGCCTCGTCCTGCTTCTTCAGCTACTCCAACGGCACATAACCCGGCACTACCGCAGCCTGTTAGTAGAAGCCTATATTTACTCATCATTATCCCCCTCATTCATTTAAACCTCAAAATCGGCAAAAACAATTCTACCTTACCATCTGCTAGTCGTTCATAATAAGGATATGGCAAAAACAAAGGTTCTATTTATCTGTATTGAAAACGCAAACCGAAGCCAGATGGCCGAAGGGTTTGCACATGCTTTTGGAGGGGATATGATTGAGCCCTACAGCGCCGGTTCAAAGCCTAGGGGTGAAATCAATCCCAAAGCAATCGAATTCATGCGCGAGCTAGACATCGATATCTCAACCCAAAGTTCCACCGGTTTTGATGACTTGCCTACGCATGAATTCGATTATGTAGTGACGATGGGCTGCGGCGATGTCTGCCCTTATGTTCCTGCCAAACAACACCTCGACTGGGACCTATCTGATCCAAAATCCCTCCCCCCAGACGAATTCCGAGCTGTTCGAGATGAGATAGGAAGAAGGGTAAAGGTACTTATAGAGGGAATGTAGGCGAAAGACAATCTCATTTTATGCTATTGCTTGCCAAAACCCATTTCGATATGGCCTTGAGGGCTATCTAGGGAAGTGGAGTTGGGATTGGGGAAAGCTAAAAGAATCCGCCTCCCTGAGTAGCGGATCTGTGTCGCATATCGAAGGGCTTCTGAATCTCCCTTCCCATCTCTCACCCGCTCTGCGCTAGGGGAGGGTTTTGGAATCCGAACTATGCACTAGTCATCCCATGTGCCATACTCCTTGGATATGAACATTAAACGGGTTGTTTTGATTGTTATGGATGGGTGTGGAGCTGGGGCGGCGCCGGATGCAGCGATGTTTGGGGATAGGGGTGAAGACCTTGGCAATACACTTGTCAATACTGCCGTTGCCGTTGGGGGGCTGAATATTCCGACCCTTCGCAAGTTAGGGCTTGGGAATGTGTTGGAGTTGGCAGGTGGTGAGCCGCTGCCTTATCCTATTGGCTCTTATGGGCGTTTATGTCCTCTTTCGAAAGGCGGTAAAGATACAATCACTGGGCACTGGGAAATGATGGGGATTATTCTCGATACCCCCTTCCCAACTTACCCAAATGGCTTTCTGCAAGAGATAATCGATCCATTTTGCAAAGCGATCGGCTCAGATATTATCGGCAATTACACTGCTTCTGGCACTGAGATTATTAAACAACTTGGGCGAGAGCATATGGAAACAGCCAAGCCGATTGTGTATACCAGCGCCGATAGCGTCTTCCAGATTGCCGCCCATGAGGAAGTTATCCCGCCTGATCGTCTTTATGAAATTTGTCATATCGCGCGCAACATACTAAAAGGCCCACACGCTGTTCAAAGGGTGATTGCGCGGCCATTTTTGGGCAATGGGCCATGGGATTTCAAGCGCACAGAGCATCGAAAGGACTTCACTTTAACGCCCCCTGAAAACGTTCTCGATCACCTAGCCGCCGCCGGGGTTCACACAACTGGTTTAGGGATTGTTCCGGAGGTTTTTGAAGGAAGAGGCTTTAGTGATGCGAAACGCACCCAAAATAACGTTGAGCATTTTGAAGCGTTAATGCTTGCGATGGAGAGCAATACCGAACTTATTTTCGTGAATTTCGAGGATTTCGATATGCTTTATGGGCACCGAAACGATCCAGCCGGTTTTGCTAAAGCATTAGAAACATTCGATGGATATACTCTAGCGATTATGGCAAAACTTAAGCCGACAGACCTTCTAATTATAAGCGCAGACCACGGCAACGATCCGACGACTCCCAGCACCGATCATACCCGCGAGCATGTCCCAATTTTAGTCTATTCACCTATTCTTCAAGTTGGCATCGATTATGGAACAAGAACTCCCTTCTCGGATATTGGCGCCACCATCGCACAAGTATTCGGCGTTGCCCTCCCGTCTGCAGGCAAGTCGCTTATAGCATGAAAATCAAATGCGAAATAGAAGAAAAGGTAAATACCTATTCAGGAGTTTGCCCTGGTAGAATGGCATACAGCTGCAGGGCTAGAACGTAATTTTTAATTTACCAATCGCTACAAAAAATGCAATTAATTGATACACACTGCCATTTAAATCATGAGGACCTCTTGAATGAAGCCAATTTAGCCATTTCGCGCGCTAAAACAGTAGGCGTTGAAAAATTCATTGTCGTTGGTTATGACCTTCCAAGCAGTCGCAAGGCCGTCAAGCAGGCCGCACAGTATGATCCGGTCTATGCATCTGTTGGAATTCATCCTCATGAGGCAGAAACCTTTAATGAAGAGGCCTTGGCTGAGTTGGCCGAACTGGCAATACAACCAAAAGTGATTGCATTCGGAGAAATCGGCCTGGATTACTACAGAGACCTCTCACCACGTCCAGCTCAACATCGTGCTTTTCTATCTCAATTAGCTTTGGCTAACGAGCTTTCTCTCCCTGTTATAATTCATTGCCGCGATGCTTACCCAGAAATGCTCTCTATTCTTAAACAAGAATTGCCGGCATTAAATGGAGGGGTATTACACTGCTTTTCAGGCTCAGAAGAAGATGCCGAGAAAGCTCTCAATATGGGGCTTTATCTAGGAATAGCAGGTCCAATAACCTTTAAAAATGCCCGCGGCCTACGTGAGATAGTTCGTTCATTGCCCCCAGATCGTATCCTGACTGAAACCGACGCCCCCTACTTAACCCCCGATCCCTATCGAGGCAAACGTAACGAACCTGCTTATGTTTCTTATGTGGCTCAAAAGATAGCTGAAGCCTTAGGCATTGGCCAAGGACTTTTCGCCGAACAAGTCTACACGAATGCCCATAATCTATTTAAGAAGCTATAAACACTATTTCCCCAATTAAAAAAGCCCTCCCGAAATCGGGAGGGCTTTTTTTGAAGGGCTATATTAAGTCCGTAGGGACTTTGGGTTTCTTGATGTACTTGCGTTTGGTCTTATCGAAGCCTTGATCTAACTTCTTAGCATCGTAAAGCCATATCGGCGAACCAGTTCGCTGGAAGAAGCAATGGTAACCACTTAAAATCGATGCTACCATTCGGCGTGGCGTACGGCGAACGACATTGACTTCAGCAAGAATCGATAGGAAGTCAGTGCCCTTAGAATAGCGCTCCATAACGTCTGAGACGATTTCGAACACTGACATCTCCGCTGAACGCGCCTGCAAATTGCGAAGCTCTTCCATACGGTTCGGGGTAATGCTGAGTAATGGGTCGGTATCCGTCAGCCATTCAAACTTATAAACTGTCGGTTCCACTGTTCGCTTAAGGGTAAATACTGCACCCGATTCAGCTTCTTTCTCAATAAACCATTCGAAGAAACCGTATATCAGGCGAGTTTCGTAATTCACCCAGACATTTAGTTTGCGACCATCCGGATCGCGCAGTTCCAGTTCAACCAAAAGAGGATCCACTGGGAAGAAGGCATGTGGAATTTGGCTGAGCGGGAATGTGCCGATTTCGTGATGTTGAGACATTAAAACACCGCGAACTTCGGATTCCTTTGCGCCTGTAGGAGTAAGGATGATTTCCTCATCAAGAACATCCTGCGCAAGCGGTAGCGAGATTTCTTTACGCAAGCTCGCAGAAAATCCTTCGTCAACCAGTTCGATATCAATCTCTTCCTCAGTATCGAACGGCGGAGGAAATTCTAAAACTTCAGGAACAGTATGAACGTAAGGCGGCAGTGTTTCAGACTCTCGGAAGCGGTCTCCACCAACCCACAGAACACGCTCATCTTGCTTCAGAGCATTAACGACTGTTCCCTTATCCTCTGCAAAGTTCTTGCTATCCGAAAGAACTTCATAGACATCGGCAAGGAGGCTGGTAACGGTCGTTGCATCCTCTGTACTGAGAATTCGATCGACTAGTTGTTCCAATTCTTCATGAGTAACAGTAAGCGGGGCAGCTTCCTCAACCTCAACGGTTGGGGCGAGTTCTTCTGCTAATTCGATAGCCTGTTTGAACCACTTCTTTGCCTGTGATTCAGGGTACCAAAGTCCATCGGGACCATAATAGAAATCTTCGCTGTTTTGAATTGCCTCGAATACTTCAACAGGATTGTAATATCCCGAAGAATACAGATCAGGCGGGTTAAGAGTTCGCCATGCAAAAAACCCAATCACTCGCATAGAAACCGGCTTCTTTGCCTTTTTCAAAAATTCGACAGGCGCGCTTGGCTGGTTCCAATCGATTTCATTTGCAACCGATTCCCATTTTTCAATTTCCGAGCGCTTCATATTGTTGAAGTAAATGGCATTCTCTTCGGTCTCGTCGCTCGCCGCGTAAAGCCATTCCCTCAATCCAATCATGCCGCTAGAGGTAACGAACGCATCTGGTGAGCTTTTTGCCACCCGTTCTATTATCTCATCGTAGTACTCAACAGGGCGTCCAAAAATGACTGCGCATTGAGTTGCCAATTGATGAACTGATAAGGGGCCTTCAAAAAAGCCAATTATCTCTTTAATTGCTTCATTAATCGGTTTATTAGAGGAGAAATTACGCGCAGCGGTAGTCCAGCGACGGTCTGCGTATACAAATTTGTCCGAATTGGTCATTAACAAAACGCGAGTTATGTTGGCGTTAAGTTCGGGATTATCGAGCTGTTCGGCTAAATCTGCTAGACGTACGGACGTACCGAGGTCCGCGATCGATCCTAATAGAACATAGTCGATATAGCTTCTTGTTAATTCTTGCTGATGCTTTGTAGCTGTAGATGCACTCACAGGTTGAGACGCCCTCCTTTGAGGTTGTGCTAATGGCAACGTAGCATTATGACACAAACCACACTGACAATCCAACTCAGGCCAGGCGGCTCATGTTATACTAGTGTTTTCTAGTTATAAATAATGGAGGATAGTGATATGGGATGGTTTGATTTCCCTCTTCAAAACCCCCAACCAGACGTCAATTACTTCTTGGACGTCTTATATAGGCGAACAGCCCCGAATCGAGTGACTTTTATTGAATATTTAATCAATAATCCGGTCAAAGAACGCATTATTCGGGAGGTCTTGAACAGGGATTGGGTTCCTGAAGGACCTGATAGAGACCAAGCCGCTCAATATTATAATAATTTTATAGAAATTTTCTATCGCTTGGGTTATGACATCATTCGTTATGAAGCCGGAGTTAATTTTACCACCACCAATAATGTGGCCGGACCAGATGGTAGGAAATGGGTCAATGAGGCGGGCGGCGCAATTAGCACATGGGAAGATTTTGAAAAATATCCTTGGCCATCCGGAAAAACATGTGATATTTGGGGCTATGAATATATCTCAACACATAAACCAGATGGCATGGGTATTATCGCCAGCTCGAATGGTGGCATTTTCGAGGCGCTTAAAAATGACATCATGGGCATCGAAACCCTCTCGTATCTGCTCTATGATGAACCCGAACTGGTGCAAGCATGTTTCGACAAGGCCGGTCAGGCGATTTATGATTTTTATTCTCGAATAGTCGGGCTGCCAGGGCTTATTGGTTTCCTTCAAGGCGATGATATGGGGCATAAAACGGGTACTTTGATTTCACCGGATGCATTACGAAAATATGTTCTCCCCTGGCACAAACGCCTTGCTAAGCTATGCCATGACAACGGCCTATTCTATTGCCTGCACTCTTGTGGCCGCGTTATGCCGATTGTGCCCGACTTGATTGAAGATGTCGGTATTGATGGCAAACACTCCTATGAGGATGTGATCATGCCGATTGGCGAGTTCAAAAAAGAATTTGGCCAAAAGATTGCAGTACTTGGTGGAGTAGATGTCGATAAACTATCGCGCCTCCCAGAACAGCAATTACGCGGCTATGTACGAGAAATCATCGAAGAATGCCACCCATCCGGCGGTTTCATATTAGGTTCCGGCAACTCCATTCCCGATTATGTGCCGATGGAGAACTATCTAGTCATGCTGGACGAGGGCAGGAAGTACAATAAATGACACTATAGTTGTGTCATTAGGAGTCGATGGCGCGGGATTTGTCTGGAAGGTTATGGAGGAGGTTGCTTCGGCACAAACATCCTCGCAATGACACAATTAGGAAAGACATCTGCGCTAAGAGATTGAGAACTAATAAAATGCGTATTCCATTCGACAGCTTTGTACTGGCAGAAGTGGTAGATGAATGCCAGGGGGTTCTGAGAGGACGGGTGCAGAGGATAACTCAACCCGCTCCGCTTGATGTCGTGTTGGAAATTCATAGTAATAGGCAAGATTATTCCCTCCTGCTTTCTGCTGACCCAAGTTGGGCCCGCGCATACCTTATCTCAAAACGCCTCAAAGCCCCAAAACAACCCCCTGTTTTCTGCATGGCTTTGAGGAAAGCATTGGAAGGCGCCTTTATCGACACCATCCGACAGGTTGGGTTTGACCGCATACTCGATATTCATCTTCAGGGAGTGGATGGGCAGCAATATCGCCTCATCGGTGAGTTGATGGGTAAACACTCGAACCTGATCCTTGCCAACGAAAAGGGCGAGATAATCAATGCCGTCAAGCATATTACAACGAAGCAAAGCAGGCTCCGCGAAGTACTGCCTCATCGTCCCTACCTCCCACCTCCAACTACCGGCAAACCCAACCCTCTCACGATCATACGCGAACGATTTGATTATCTCTTTCAACAAAAGGGTGAAACCAGCGTCGAAAAATGGCTGGTTGAGACGTTCGAAGGCATCAGCCCATTCCTGGCTAAAGAACTCCTGCAGCAAGATAATAATATTGAAGCGGCTTTCTTTCTCTGGCAGGAAAGAGTGATTTCGAAGCGATTTGAACCTGTGTTAGTGCGAGACGAACAAAACCATCCCATCGGCGCTTATCCAATGCCGCTTCAGCAAACGCCAACCGATCACCAATTCCCCCGAGACCAAATATCACCCAATCTCGAATATTATTTCGATAGCGCAATCACTCGGGCAGCGGCAATACAAGCTCGGTCTAGCTTGGAAGGCTCCCTTAAACGAGCGCTTGCAGCGCGTGAAGAAGCTTTATCACAAATTGGAGAGGCTATTGAAGAGGGCAAAAAAGCGGATCGTTTTCAACTTTTCGGTGATCTCATTCTCACCTACGGCTCGAATCTACCGCCCAAATCAGAATCGATCGAAGCTCCGGATTATACCGATCCCGAACAACTGTCTGTAATTATCCCACTCGACCCTGAGCTAACTGCTATCGAAAACGCGGAACGGTATTTCAAAAAGGCCAAAAAAGCAAAAGGTTCAGCAGAATATCGCATATCTCAACATGGGCGGTTACAGCTTGAGCGAGATGCCCTTCTATCCACTTTTCAAGCTCTAGAGGCGGCAGGTGACGACATGCGTGCGGTTGATGAGGTCCGTGAGACATGTGTACAGCATGGATGGCTCACACGAATCTCACTCACAGCCGAAGGTAAGCCGGAAGCGGCGCCTTTTGAGGGAAAGCGCATTCGCACGATAATGGTTGAGGGCAAATGGCAAATTCTTTATGGAGAAAATGCGGAGGCTAATGACTATCTAACGCAAAAAGTTGCCCGTCCGAATGATTGGTGGCTTCACGTGCGGGCTGCCGTGAGCGCACATGTTGTTGTTAGAACGGGAAATAATCCGCTGAAAGTGCCCAGGAAAATATTAGAACAAGCCGCTGAATTCGCCGTCCGAAATAGCCCAAGCAAACACGCGTCACTTGTTCCGGTGGATTACACTTTAAAGAAATATGTAAGGAAACCTAAGAGCGCTCCTCCTGGAACAGTTCTTTATAGCCACGAAAAGACGCTCTATGTCACTTCTTCGGATATTCAATCTCGGCGATGACTTCACGCACGCCTGGCTTCAATCGAATCGTGTGAAGAATTTTTTCCATCTCTTGGCGCAAATCAATATCGTGGCCTGTGAGTATGCCGAGGCGCCCCCGCAGATAGACCACGCCATGCATCGCATGTACATCTAACAAGGAGCTATCGATTGCTCTCTTGGTTATTTCTCTTCGTACGGACCTGGTTGTCTCAACATCAGCTATATTTGGCATACACGTACCTCCCGATATCGCGTCCTAATGCGTTCTAACATATCCGTCTAATTACATTATAACAAAGAATACGTCCATTGCGGTAACAGAGTTCACTGAAATTTACTAGTTTTCTACATAATTTCGATTTCAATCTGTTAGTGACACATTAGACTAACATGCCTTGGCAATTGGCAGGCAATTCCAATCGGTCGAATATTTTGGCGAAAGCTTTTCTTGACGCATTTTCCAGCCGCGCCTTAGGCCGCATGCCGCTGGTTGGACAGCGCTTCGTCCCCAGTGTCCGTTCAATCGGTCAATCGCCTGCATCAGCCTCAAATCACGTTCATTCCCCTCACGACCCTGAGAAGCAAACAGACTTAATTGCACCTGTCCTTGGGACACAAGGGCGCTGAAAATCACCCCTGCCTTGTGATAGCGGTATCCTGGCTGATAGATATCCCGAAGCCCGCTGAGCGCATAGCCAATAAGCTCGGGGGTGTAGCTTGTAGCGACCGAAGGGATAACCGTTACCCATCGGGAATATTGAGGCGTTTTTCGAAAAGAGTTCGTGCGGATAAAAACCTGAAGCATGCTTGCAGCCGACCCCTGCCCTCTGAGCTTCTCGGCGCCTCGCGTCACGTACAGTGCCATTGCCTCCTCGAGTTCTTTCAGGCTATCTATCGCCCTTCCAAATGAACGTGTGTGAGCAATAGCTTTTCTGCAAGGCACGGCTTCATTGAGCGGGATACAGGAGATACCGCGTAATTCTAAAACCGTGCGTCTGCCCATAATGCTTAAATTCTGACCAACCCAGCGATCCGGCGCTTTTTTAAGGTCGAGCGCCGTATTGATCCCATACCTGCGCAAAAATTCAGCGCGGGCCGGACCAATTCCCCAAACATCCTTGACATCGACATATTTGAGCACCTCGTCCGCATCTATGTCATCGCGAAGCTCCAGCACACCGGCATACCACGGGTCTTTTTTGGCGCGTTCATTGGCCGCTTTCGCCAAAGTCTTGGTCGAAGCAATTCCAATCGAGACCGGAATACCTGTCCACTGCTTCACGGTTTGGCGGATATGGCGGCAGTAATCCTCCATCGACCTATCTGCAAAGCCCTCCATGGGCATAAACGCTTCGTCAATCGAATAAATCTCCATCTCCGGTGAAAACTGCGCCAGGGTTTCCATCACCCTGCCGGACATATCACCGTAAAGGGTGAAGTTGGCGGAGAAAAGCTCCACGCCATTCTTCTCAAAGACCTCCTTGTACTCATGAACGGCGCATCCCATCGGAACGCCAAGCGCCTTGACCTCCTGAGAACGCGCCACGATGCAGCCGTCGTTATTGGACATCACCGCAACGGGGATGCCCTCCAACCGAGGATTAAAGGCCCGCTCGCACGAGACGTAAAAGTTATTGCAATCAGTCAGAGCAAATAGACGCTTTCTCATAGCTTAAATCCGATGAATCACCCAAGTCGCCACTCCCCAGACTTCGAAATCCTGCTCCTGGTTAATCACTATCGGCTTATAGCCCGGATTATCGGCCAGCAGATAGGCCTTGCGCTTCATCAAGCGAAGGCGCTTAATGAAGAATTCGCCGTCGAGGATGGCGATTACCACTCGGTTGTTTTCAGGCTTGAGCGCGCGGTCGACAACGAGGATATCGCCCGGATGAATTCCCGCCCTAGTCATCGAATTGCCTTCCGCACGCACAAAAAAAGTCGCTGAGGGATGCAGGACGAGAAACTTATTCAAATCAAGCCGATGATCGGCCGAATCATGCGCAGGCGATGGAAACCCCACGCACACCGGCGAAGCCAACGGCGCCACATTCCCCGCAGTCGCCTCAACCTTCTCTTTTTGGTTGACATCAGTACGCATCTTACTACTCCTTTTTGTCTTTTCTACAGACATCAGTATACTATATATTTCGGGATTTGCAACCCGCTTTTTCAGGGAGAGGGGAAGCGTAGTGCGTATTTCCGGATAATCACGATGCTCTGGCAGCAAAGCGAAGCGCTGCTGGCGAAGCCTTTCTTCTTCCGTGTCATTGCGAGGCTGATTGTGCCGAAGCAACCTCCTCTCGAACCTTCCAGACAGATTCCACGCCTTCGGCTTTGAATGACACAACTCTGAGGTGTTTGGGGCTTTCCGAATCGTGCTTCGATCCGTCTGACCTCTGATCTCTAACTTCTAGCTTTTCCTCCCGAATCCGGAATACGTACTACGCAATACGCACTACGCAATACGCACTACGTTCCCTATCCCCTCAGCTTAGGTATCATCTAGTCGCTATGCGAAGTGAATTTGAGGTTATTGTAATTGGGGCGGGGCATTCGGGGTGCGAGGCGGCTTTGGCGGCGGCTCGGATGGGGTGTCGTACGGCTGTTTTGACATTTTCTAAGGAACGTATCGCGCATATGCCGTGTAATTGCTCTATCGGGGGACCGGCGAAGGGGCAGCTTACTCGGGAGGTGGATGCGCTCGGCGGTCAGATGGCAATCAATACCGACCTCACCTTGACCCATATCCGCGCTGTCGGCACA
>JBAXQP010000048.1 GCA_037131655.1 bacterium
GATAGGAAAGATCTTATCAAGGGTGAAAGCGCGCAGTTGAGTTGGAAGGTGCTTAACGCTGAAAAGATTTACCTTTCTCCGCTTGCCGATCCTGCGCCCATCCCATTAGAGGTTAGTAGTCGTCTAGTAACTCCGGATAGAACGACGGAATACGTTCTAACGGTGGTAAATGTCAAGCAGACAGTAAGTTCGAAGGTAACTATCACGGTTACCGAGAAGAGTAAGTCTACTATCGATATATTCACGGCGACACCTGGAACGGTCGATCCTGGCGGAACAGTTACGCTCACGTGGCGAGCAACCGGCGCTTCAAAGGTTGATATCGATCACGGAATCGGCGAGGTTGATTATCAAGCCGGCACTGTTGATGTCAAGCCAATGAAAACAACTAAATATCAAATTACGGCTACCGACAATGAAGGGCACACAGCCACACAGTCAATTACTGTGGTTGTAAAACAGCCGCCGGTGGATCCGACTGGCACTGAAACTGTGATGCCCAGCGATCCGAACGGCATAAATGGGCCGCGTTAGCAGTTTATTTGGAATAGAGCCTTATGAACGTCCCCTTCTATGCAAGAAGGGGACGTGTAATATCAGGGGTGAAAGATGTCTGATCGTATATTCAATCGTTTTATCTTCTTGTTTTCTCTAGCTGGTTGCTTTGTAGCAGGGATGTTGATACTATTCGATTGGCACTTTGTCGATCTTCCCTGCGGGACCGGTGGGTGTGATGCTGTAGCGCAATGGCCCTACTCTAAGTATATTTCTGCAGCAGGCTTCTTGTTCTACTCGTTAATCGCAATCCTTTGTTGGGTGCGCAGTCAAAAAGAGTTAAGTCAATGGCGCCCAATAAACAGCGCGATTTTTGGACTAGCAATCCCTTCGGCAATCATAAGTTATACTCTTATTTATTATGCGGATTCGGTACTCAACGCAACCTGTTGGTGGTGCGCTTCCTCCGCTGTGATCATAACACTTATCTTGTTGGCCTCAGCTTTCCACCTGTCTAATCGCCGTGAAATACAAACGTCCATAGAGCCAAGTGTCGAACACAAGTGGCATCTTATATTCGCGCTTTTGGCAGTGTTGGTTGGGGTTGGATATGGCTCATGGATGGTCTGGGACAAAACCAAAGTGGAAGCCGTATCAAGAGCAACTGCAGCTAAAGTGTTTCCAAAAGACATTAAATTGCATATTCAAGGACCGGAGAACGCCCCGATCACAATTGTGGAGTTTTCAGACTACCAATGCGGAAACTGCCGTGTATCTCATGAATACATAGTTAAACTTCTACAGATGAACCCCCAGAGTGTACGGTTCGTTTATCGCCATTTTCCTCTTTATATGGTTAAAGGTCATGAAGTGTCCCTCAAAGCTTCTGCTGCAGTCGAAATGGCTGGAATGGAAGGGGAAGATAAGTTTTGGATGATGAGTGACCTTGTTTTTCGTCTTTCAAAAGATAAAGAATTGGATGAAAAATCTCTCATCGGTTTAGCTAAATTTATGCGTTTAAATATGAAGACGTTCAACCTTGCTGACCCTCCGGATTCTGTGATGGTTCGAATCCAACGCGATATAGCCGATGCAAAAGCCGCTGGTATAGAAGGTACTCCAACCTTCTTTATCTTCATACCCAATAAAGGCGTTGTTAGGACTGAGTCGACCCAAAAGCTCATTGCGCTTATAATGGGGGGAAGTCTCAGCCAATACATCCCCAACCCGCCCCCTCCGCCAAGCTTCGACACCGAACCTCAGCCAACAGTCCCTACCGATGTTCATTAGATGCTGATAGGTATTGTAAATTAGGGGCTGGAGGTTGGTCATATGGCGTCAGAAATGCGCAATGCGCTATACTGATTAGCTACGGATGCTAGGTTCAAAATGTAACGGAGGAGTTGGTATGATCAGAGTCTGGATAATAGCTTTGGTATTGTTGTTTATAGCTCAAGATGCGCAGGCTCTAGATGTCAGCAAAATGCTCCAGCAAGCGAAGGCGAAGGCAGAATCAGCAAAGACAATGAAAGGGCAGTTAGTATTAACCACTAAGGGCACGGTTCAAGGCAAAGAGGTGGTTAAGGAGCTTCTAATTGACTTTACTTATAAAGCCCCCAACAAGATTTACCTCACTATGAGGGGTAGTAATGCCTTATCCGGTAAGACAGAGATGAAGATGGCATCAAACGGGGATATCCTGTACGTGTATGATGCTTCTCAGAATACCTATAAAAAGGATAAAGCAACCAAAAAATTTAATCCAATTCTCGATACTGGCGGGACCCGAGGAGCGATAAGCACACCTGGGAGCGTCTATAAACTGAAAAGGACGTTTGTATTGGAAGGCATTCCTGTTTACGAAATTCTTGCGGAAGTTCCTAGGAAAAATCTTCCTTCTCAAGCTAAAGTTCAAACTCTCATTTATGTGAGACAAAAAGATCAAATGATCTGCGGAATGAGTTCGGATCTTTTGATACCAGCGAATGCGAAGGGAAAAGTGAGCAATTTGCGAACTACCCTAATGGTCAAAACGCTTAAAATAAATATGCCGGTCGATGAAAAGCTTTTTAAATGGATACCCCCTGCGAAAGCAACGCAAGCTTCATCAAAAAGCAACATACCCGGTAAAAATACTTCTCAGCCTAAGTAAGAATTAAGATGAAATTAACAGTAGCCGGTGCGCAGCTTCCAGTTGGGGAAGATATTAACGAAAATCTAAAAGCGATCAATCGGGCGATTGATTTTGCGGTTGATGCAAAGGCGGATATTTTGCTGACGCCGGAAGGCTCCCTTAGTGGGTACACCCCTCGTTTTAACGCCAGTGAGGTTGTAAGCGCCCTTGAAGTTGTTACAGCAAAAGCGCGTTCCGTAAAACTTGGGTTGGCGCTTGGCACTTGCTTTGTTGAGCCTGAGGATAGACGCTGCTACAATCAACTGAGATTTTACGATCAAGAGGGCGTCTTTTTGGGTTTTCACAGTAAAATATTGCGATGCGGTGATGTAATGAGCGAAGAGCCGCAAGGGGAATGCACGCTTTATGATACAACCCCGTTAAGAACTTTCAACCTGAATGGGATCGTGATCGGCGGCTTGATTTGTAATGATGTCTGGGCTAATCCACTCTGTACGATTGAGCCAGACCCTCATTTGACCCAGCAGCTATCGAAAATGGGAACAAAAATAATCTTTCATGCAGTCAATGGGGGAAGAGCCAGCAGCGAGTATTCCAAGTTGATGTGGCAGTATCATGAATCAAACCTTCGAATGCGAGCAGAAGCAGGTCAAGTTTGGATTGTGACGGTTGATAATTGCTTTCCGATGAATATTGATTGCTCTTGCCCAAGCGGTATAATTGGTCCGCAAGGTACATGGGTAGTAAAAACGCATTCAAAGGGCGAGCAATTCTTTACCTATACGATTGAAATTGAGGGTTAGAATAGCTTCCTCGAAAAAAGCTTGTAATATCCGTTCGGATTTTGGTAATTAATTCGGATGCCGAACGTCAAAAGACATTGCTAATCCGTTTGATATGAGTTAAAGGCAAATTGTAAGCGGTGTGCATGGTGAGTAGAACAGTTTTCATTGCTTACAGGGTTGGTTCTGCTTGACAATGAGTATTGGTGAGTGATAAGATTAGGGCGCGAAAGAAGTAGGAGAACGTCGTCAATGGCAAAAACAGTTAGCTCTGTGGTCGGAGTAGACATCGGAACGCATACGATAAAAGTAGCTGAACTACGTTTATCGAAAGATCGTCCGGTGCTTACCGGCGTAGGAATAGCTCCAACTCCTCCTGGCGCAGTCGATAGTGTCGGCGTTCAGGATCCAGTTGGTTTAGGGGTTGCGCTCAAAAAACTGCTCAGTGAATCGGGCATTACGACTAAACAAGTAGTGTTCGGTATATCCGGTCAGTCCTCTGTTGTGGTGCGTATTTTGGAAGTTCCGAGAATGTCGCAAGCTGAACTTGCAGAGCACATGCAATGGGAAATTCAGCGTAATATCCCCTTTGCCGATACAGCAATAGTTTCGGATTTTCGGCCAATTGATCGCCCGAATACTCCCCCTGATTCTCAGACGATGGAAGTAGTTCTGGCAGTTGCTCCTCAGGACGCGATCGATCGTATTGTCGATGTTGGAAAAGCAGCAAACTTGAGGCCGATAGGCATTGATGTTGAGCCACTTGCCCTTAATCGCTCCCTCATTTTGAGCCAATATGAGTTGTATGGTGACAAAACGATTTGCGTCATCAACCTCGGCGCATCAAGCTCTACGGTTGATATTTATCAAAACGGCTTACTGGTCTTCCCGCGTATTCTGCCGATCGGTGGAAACATGCTGACCGATAAGATCAAGCAGGCCTTTGGGGTAAGTGCAGAGGAAGCAGAGAGTCTTAAGCGAGACGAAGCAGAAGTGATGATGAACCTGTTGGCGCAGCAAACGCCAACGATGCAGGGAGCAGGCACTCAATCATTCGATGTTGAGGATACGGGCGGTTTTGAGATTACGAGTTCGAAACAGCCTGATGTTGTGCCCACAACGTCTGATGTTCGGCAATTGTATGAAAAAGAGGATGATGTGGCGCTTCCGGTCTTTCCGGGACACGCTGACTATGTTCCACCTGAAGAAGTAGTTGAGGCAACGCCAGAACCCGTTCAACAGACGACACAAGTGCTTTCTTCCATAGAACAACGCAAGGCGAGATTGTTCTATGCGATTAGCCAAGATTTAGAAGAGCTTGTAGGAGAGATACGGCGCTCGATTGAATACTTCCGCAGTCGTTCAACCGATTCTCGTATCGACCAGATATTAATTTGCGGTGGGTCGGCTGGTATTCGCAATCTGGATGAATATCTGCATCAATCGCTTGATATTCCAGTTGTAGTCGCGGATCCGCTCCGAGGTATTCAGGTGAATACCCGACGTTATTCGGAAGAGTTTTTGATGCAAAACGCGCTATTACTGCCCGTAAGCATCGGCATGGCGATGAATGCATTCTATGAGTAAATAATTGTTTCGGCGCCAATAGTTTGTGCGCATTTTGTATACCGAGAGGAACGTTGAACGAGAAGCGTTTCTAAAGAGGGTCCAAGAATCATGAAACTGAACTTGTTGCCAACCTATGTAAAACAGAGCACAACCCGACGGAACGTGGGGCTGTTTGTGACGGCATTATTTATTGTAATTAATGCTGTCATGTTAGTTTGGTATATAAGCACTAGTAACACGCTAACTGAGAGAAAAGATACGAAAATGAGGATGGATCAGGAGATCACTAGAATTGCCGCTATCTCAGACAGCGCGGACAAGATTCTTGAAGATGCGAAGCTGCTGATTGCGCAAACCCTTGCTGTTGATAGCGTGGTGGGATTTAATCGGCGTTATCCCGATGCCTATATGGATATCGTACCGTTTATTCCGGCAGGCGTACGTGTGAACCGAATGAATTTTACTGCATCAGGTGGTGATGCAAACGCTAACTCTAATCCATCATTAGGGGCTACTGCCGCACCGACCACCGGTACAGGTTCCGTTTTGGTGATGGAGGTCAATATTAAGGACCTCAAGCAACTAACACAACTTTTGGCATCGCTTTATCAGTGCCCTCATATTAATTTAGTTGGGATCGACGAAATAAAAGGTCCTGGGACACGATATCCGTCAGGAGTAAGTGGCGGATATGGTCCGGGTGCTGGTAATTCGTCAGGAAGTCCTACTGCCGGTGCCCCAAGCGCAGGCGCATTTGGCGGGGGCTTATCATCCGGTGGAATGTCATCGGGTACGTCAGTTGAACCGCTTTTGCCAGGTTACAATACTTATGTCATTACATGTGTGACTGATGAAATATTTGATAAACCGGATGTAATGGGAATAATTAAAGGTGGCAGTAGCGCTACTGTCACAAGCAGTGGAACGCCGGCGAATACTTCCATGAGTGGAAGTTCGCCAATGGGTCGCTAAACTTAAATAGCGCAAGTCGGTAGGGAGACTTAGGATGAGGATTACGATTTTTGGAATCTGGTCAATTGGACTCGTTGCGACAATTGTCGTAGCGTTCGCCATTTGGGGTCTGGGTGTTCGCCCGACCGGCACATTGGTTGCGTTTCATGACGAGTATATCCAAAAGGCACAATTAGAAATTGACAAAGAGCCTATCGCCCATCAGCGCGTTGCTAAAGCAAAAGCAATTGTTCAGCAAGCGAGGCTTGATTGGGCGGATGATGCCGCAATGTATGGCCTCCCTCCGTCAATTATAGATTTCTCTCAAGACCGGCTTCATATGGCGCTGCAAGCTTGGACGTTTCCATCCAAACTTGGTCACACTTTTTATGGCTATGCTAATAAAACGGGTGTTGATCTCATGAGTATCCCGACCGTAGGGCCGCTACCATCGAACCCTAACGAAATCATCAGTCGATATTTTAATGGGGATGGGTATCCGATTTTAATCGCGCAATACAACTTTGGCGATCAGTCGGTACGCGGATCATTCCCACACATTTTGCAGCATTACAGAAATTGGTCGAATCTAAGTCACTATTTAGTTCTTGTGGATAATTTACGCTTCCAGGGAACGACTCCAAACTTGATTGGTCAGTATAACGCAACGGTTTACGTGTTGCCTCAAAGCCCTGTCAACCCAGCTAATACAAAAGCCATTCCGAATTTAGGAGCTACCGCCAGTAGCTCTTCCGGTCCTGGGTATGGAGGGACGGCAACGTCTAAATACCAGGGATCTAGTAATGAATCACCCGTTGGACCTTCTGGTGACACTGGTGGCGGTATAAGAGGAAATCGCAACGCGGGCGGAGAATAGGGGATAATCTAATTATGAAGGGAAGCAAAGCGCCTTTAATCATCATATTGGTTGTGGTAGTGATCGGATTAGCCGCACTGATTATATATATTAAGAATAGCTCAAGTGATCAAGTAGCAAGTACTCCTACTACTGTGCCAAGTGGGGCGCCGGGTTCGCCAATGGGGTCTCCTCCTGGCACACCAGGATTTCAACCTACACCAGGTCTTGGTGGTCAAAGTTCTGCAACGCCTTCAACGCCGACAATGTCTAAACCGAAAGAAACCAAAGGCCCTGTTATCGCAGTTGTAAACAAACCGATTTACCCATCGCGACCAGATCCCTTTAGTAAATTGGCAAGTGAAGTTTATCGCTCAAAAGCTAAGATCATTGATATTGTGAGCTTTGCACCTGTGTTCGTACCTGGCCCTATGCCAATTATGCCGCCCCCGCAACCTGTTTATGATCCGCAGCCCTATCGACGCCTAGCGGGCATTTTGGCTGGCAGCAGCATCGCTGCGATTTTAGAAACCGAAGGTCAGGACCCAGTGGTAATTCGCCCGGGTACGATAATAGGTGAGTGGCGCGTCGCTCAGCTTACTTCAACGTTTGCAGTTTTGAAGCGAGAAGGAAACGTCACTCCAAAGGAAGTTATCGCCCGATTAGAAGCTCCACCGGCAGGAATGCGACAAGCTGCCAACCAACCTGTTGGCGGACCTGGTATGGGACCTGGTTTTGGTCAGCCGGGGTATGGAGTTCCAGGAGGCGCAGGCAGACCTCCCGGTTCCGGTGGTGGCCGACCAGGTCGCGGCAGTAATTAAATACAAGATTTATACGTACATTAGTTTGAAGCTGAAGCGCTTGTCTTAATAGAAGTGCGCCAACGCCCGAAACTTATATTTGAATAGCGAACAAAGTTTGACCGTAACGAATCCGAGAGTCCGACGTATGATATTCGGAGGTGTCCATTATGAGACGTAATCTTTACATGACATTGCTCATATCTCTGATACTCTTTCAGGGAATGGCAGTGAAAAGCGTGATGGCTCAGGCCCCATCAGATATCGCATCAAAGCCTGTGTCACTTGATTTAGACCAAGCCGATGTCCGCGCTGCTCTTAAGCTTTTGTTTGGAAGCGTAGGCGCTAACTATTCAGTCGATCCGTCAGTACAAGGTTTTATCACCATTAAACTGAAGGATATCGCATTTGAATGGGCGCTTCGCAGTGTTTTAGGCCAGGTCAAAGCGACATTCCGTGTTGAAGGCGGTATCTATTTGGTAGTTGCGAAGGTTGAAGAAACGGTTGTGCCGACTTCAACTGCGGTTGATACCCCTGTGATATCCGCGCCCACTAAGATCATTCAAAGAATACCAATACGAATGGCTGACCCTGCCAGTATTGCGCAGCTCTTTGGAGGAAGTATTATCCCCGTTGAGCCTAGTCTTAATAGCGGTGGCGGCGGCGGTGGCGGAGGTAGTTATGGCGGCGGCGGCTTCGGCGGCGGTAGCTATGGCGGCGGGATGAGTGGCGGTTTAGGCGGTGGTAGTTATGGTGGCAACCGTTCGGGGAGTTTTGGAAGCGGTAGCTATGGTGGCGGCAGTTATGGCGGCAGTAACTATGGCAGCGGCAGTTCCTATGGTCGTTCCGGTACCGGTTCTAGCTATGGCAATATAGGCCGCGGTTTCTAAATTTAATATAATCTCATAATGTCGTCTCCAATCGAATTTTTTGAATAGAATTCGATTGGTAGTAACACTTAGCTTTGAGACGATGGTAAGTGACTGGTCTTATGGAATGTTACATGCTAACCTCATAGAATAAGTGTGAAAATATCTTTAATTGCTGAATGGTTTTTAAGGGTATCCTTAATGAGTCAATAAGTTAGTAAATAGTCTGTACGGGAAGTTTAATAGAGGCGATTGCGAATAACCTCTCAGGGAGGAGTCTTGGACATGCATCACCGTTTAATAAAGGTGGTATTGGCACTTCTGGCTCTAGCCATAGCAGGTGCACTTTTAGCACAGATGCGCGATGTATCTACAGCGCGTGTATCGTTAAATTTACAGGGAGCGGAGCTTTATACTGCTCTTCAGCTTCTTACAAAGCAAACCGGCGCTGAGATATGCTTTAAACCTACGGATAAACCATATTCGAAGGTTAATGTCAATCTTACTGATCGTTCCTTCGAGACAGCGTTGCTTGCCATTTGTATGTCTGCAGGCGCTGAATATGAAAAGAATGAGGATGGGGTTTACTTCATCCAGCCTGTCGGCACCCGACCTGCTCAGCAATTGAGTAGCGATAATGTCTATACTACGTCTGTTGTTCCTAAGCCTAGGATGCGTATCGAAAAGATTGCTCTTAAGTTTATGGACGCTCGTGATGTAATGAGAGCAATCTTTTCTGGTGGAAACAATCCTGAGTCTTTAAGTGCATCGCAAGTCCAGGCGTTGGTTCATCGGAGCATACCGCGGGTGCTTGTTAATAACCCGACGGTTATAACGCCTGTTGTACCTGCAGTTCCAATCGAGGGCGCTAGTTCTTCGAACGATACTGGCGCAAACCGCTCATCAGACCTAGATCTATCGGATAACCAATATGGCGGTAGAGGACCCGGCGGATCATTTCCCGGCGCACCGACTACTCCTGCAATTTCAAACACCCCTGGCGCCACCAGTGCAGCCTCTGGTCTGCTGCCTCCGGATGTTGATAGTGTTCAGGCCTTCCTTGTTGATAACTCCTTAATTGTTAAGGGAACGGATGAAGGTATTGAAGAGCTTAAGCGACTCGTTAGAATTTTCGATGTTCGCGCAAAGCAAGTCCTGATAAAGGTTGAATTCATTACTGCTCAGGCGAGCTTAAGCAAATCATTCGGAATTAACTGGAATTTCTCTCGTGTGAACGTTACAGGTGGTACCTCAGGGTTTGCCGGTGGAGATCCTGTCTTCTTGAACTATGCTTCCGGTAATGTGATTGCTAACCTCCGTACGAGGCTTATTGAAGGTAAGGGTAGAGTTGTTAACTCACCAATTGTTACCACAATGAATAACGTGCCAGCAGTCATTCAGGAAGAGTTAAGCCTTACCTACTTTGTCAATCAGTCAACGATTACCGGCACCGGTAACCAAATAGCCTTCCCAACACCCATTCAAATCCCGGTAACGACCTCTTTGCAGGTCACCCCGCGAATAAATGCGGACGGAACAGTTACTTTGATGCTTGCGCCGCAGATATCTGATCTCGGTCAACTTCGCAAGAGCCCTGATGGTACTGAAATTCCGGATACAGTAACCCAGTATGTTCAGTGCTTGCGAACTATAAAATCAGGCGAGACGATGGTGCTCGGCGGTTTGACAAGAAAGACTGAAACGAGCAGTGTTAACAAGGTTCCCATTCTTGCTGATCTCCCGATTATCGGGTCGCTCTTCCGCAGTAAATCCTCCACTCGTGAGGACAGCGAGTTGTTAATCTTCGTAACACCAGTTGTGCTACCTGATCCCGATACAGGTAATCAGGTAAGTATAGAGCCTTAATCTAGTTGACAATTAGATTGCGATAATAACAAGCGGCGTCGAAAGGCGCTGCTTTTATATTTTGGGAGTTAGGAAAATCAAAAGATTAAATCACAGCCTCGGCGGCTGGGAGAGCGGATTCGGAATTGTCCGGCCAACGAATAACAAGACAGCCGTCTTCTCTAATACCCTGTGCAATACCGGAACGGCCATCAGGGGAGCGATAAAACTTACCCTTAGTCGCATCACGTGTACGCCATAGAGTAGCGAGAGCGATTGGATTGCTAATCAGTAAGGGGTACAGACTATGGAACCTATCCCAGATATTTGAAGCAAATTCGGAGATGGAGCTATCAGAATTAGATAAGCGTTTTATGGAAGTGGCGCTATCGTTTAAGGGTGGCGTGAAGATTGTTTGATTAACGTTTAACCCAACTCCAATAATTGGAACTTTCCCTTGTGTCGGAGCTTCGGGAAGTTCAAGCAATAGGCCTGCAACTTTTTTATCCTCTATCAGGATATCGTTTGGCCAGCGGAGCTTCGGGTATGTTGATAGGCCAAGTTCAACCAATCTCTCTTCAACAACTTCGCAAACAGCTAGTGCCATGATAAGGCCAAGTTCCCATGGAGGTTCAGGAACTGGAATATCCCAGAGGATGTAGGTGATAAGTAAGTTTTCGCACTCACAAGACTCCCAAATTTTTCCCCAACGCCCACGTCCCTCCGTTTGAAAATCAGCTTGTACTGCGTCTACACGGCGTTCTCCGGCACTTACATGGGCTGTCGCCACTGTCTGTGTTGAATTGACTGATACATGACGTTCTACGCGAATGTGGCTCATATAGCAATTATATTATGTGGCACTCAAAACGCATTGGTAAAATGGGAGCGGAGTGAGTGAGCGCTCCGACCGAAATCCTGTCGACACCGGTTAAGGCAATTTCACGCACCGTACCTAAATTTACACCACCTGATGCTTCAAGAAGCGCCTTACCGTCAGCCATTTTGACCGCACTTTCTAACATTTGAGTGGACATATTATCAAGCAGAATAATATCAGCTCCGCATTTAAGAGCTTCTTCGACTTGTGCCAAGCTATCGCATTCAACTTCGACTTGTAGTTGATGGGCGTCTATTCTTACGCGTTCGATGGCTTGCTCGACGCCTCCAGCGAGCGCGATGTGGTTGTCCTTAATTAGGACAGCGTCGTACAAACCGAAGCGATGATTACTTCCACCACCCACTCGAACCGCATATTTTTCCAATACTCGTAAGCCGGGGGTTGTCTTTCTGGTATCGAAAATCCGTGCTTCAGTGCCCTCAATAAGGCATGTAAATTTATTGGTTAGTGAAGCAATCCCTGATAAATGCTGTAAGAAGTTGAGAGCGACTCTTTCGCCAGTCAGAAGAGCTTGAGCGGAACCTGTAAGTTGGGCTGCAATCAGCCCTTTGGTGATTGTCTGACCTTCGTAAAAGGAATCATTTGCATGGCAATTGGGATCAAGCTGCCGAAAGACTTCAAGCGCTACCGGCCATCCTGCAAGGATCCCCTCACCCTCCGCAACAAACTTACCGCAGGCCATAAGATTGGAATCGACAGTCGACAGGGTCGTAACATCCCCCGATCCCACATCTTCAGCAAGAGAACGGCGCACGATATCGGAAACGGTAGTGAAGTCAAGCATAGGAATATCAGTACTCATTAGTACCCATTGTACCCAAGCAGTCGAAGAAGGTTCCGCGTATATAAGCGACCTGTCATTGAAGGTTATATCTTACAGATGTTAATGAAAGAGAAAAGGTTATGTCATTAAGCGCTGACAGCGATTTCTTCCAATAACTTAGCTTCATCTTCAGCTTTGAGGCGTACGTAACGCTCGATGAGTTCAGGAAAAGCAATTCCAAGGACAAGGCATGTTGTATAAGGAGACAAATAGAAATTGCCTTGTACCATGCTGCCCAATGTCATAGCCAGGACAAAGGCAATGGAAGCCCAGCATGCTCCTATGACTATTCCGCTCTTAGACTTTCTCATTAATAGAAATGGTTGTAGAAAAGCGGCTAAGATAACAAACAAAAGGGCTAGTACCTGAATAATCCCCCCCTTAAGGGCGTGGAACATCCATGAGTTGTGGGTGTAATAAAGCGAACTGATGTGCATGCCAGTGCTATAAGTAGAACCACCAGCTCGTCCGCCGTAAGCTTTACCATAACCATATCCGAGTATAGGGTCTGTCAACCAGGCCACTTTTGCTATATCAATTTCTATTAAGCGATCCTTTATACCTCCTTTGATAAACTGTTCTCTTTCGAAGGTTTGGCTGAAACGCAGGTAAGATTCATCCCATAACTGAGCAAAACGCTTGCCAACAGCAGGGATGGCAAAGAAGAATGGAGTTATGATTGCGACGATGATTAAAGTATGGATTATCGAC
>JBAXQP010000049.1 GCA_037131655.1 bacterium
GAGCGACGCTTACGCGAGGCTGCAAGAATGGGTTTTGATAAAGCCATTGTTCCCCTCCGCAACCTTGAACGCCTTAACGGCAATCTTCCAATTAATGTCAGAGGTGTTCAAAACGTAGCCCAAGCCCTAGAAGCATGCGGTTTAGATTCCCCTCGCTACAGCCGTCGAAATGGAGGGAAATCTGGGCGAGAGCCTGAAGAAGAGAATTCATAGTGCGTAATGCGTCGCACCAGCTTTGGATCAGAATGTTCCGTAGCTTTAGCGAAGGCACGTCACTGTGAGACGTAGGGTACCGTGCTCCATAACACCAGACCCTGTCTTGTAAGAAGGAAGCTCTTTACTCGATATCGAAATACAACTTAGAGGTGAATTCTGTTGAAATATATTATTGTTGCGTTGTTATGTGTCTTTGCTCTAAATGCCTTTGCTGAAAGATACAGCCTTTCACGGGAAGAAATTCGGAGGATGGGGGTTGATAGTTGGATTAAGTATTGCCAAGACAAAGGCGGCATCTTATCAGAAGTCGATGAGGATGAGGCATATCGCACCTTTGCCGATGCTCAAAAAAGCTATAACGAAAAACAACTTTCAAAGCTTGACAGGGATGATCGCAATCGGCTGAAGAAGTACAAAAAGCTTTTTACCGACTTCCGATTGCAAATACTCGATATTGAAAGTCTAAGAAATGGCGGAGGTTCAATGTTTGGTCATATGGCTGAGCGAGGAAGCGCATATGATGAGCTATTGATGGAGAAACTCATCAAGCTAAATGAAAAATCCAATCATTTTAACCCTGTCTTTCAAGCCCAAAAGGCTGCGAAATTAGTTCGTCAGATTGAAAACAGGCTGGAAAAGTCCAAGAATATCAATTCCGATGAAGAAAAGGCCTTGGAATTCATGGCCGGAAGTAAGTCGAACGGCAAGAAGTTGCTGTTAAAAGAAATCAAAAAGGCCACTGGTAACTTCGAAGAAATGTGCGGATTCCTCAAAGGCCGTCCTGCATCTGAACGCTTACTTATTCTAGATTTCTACTGGTCCCATTCGAAGCCTTTAAATTAGTTCTTATTTCTTGAAGAAATTTTTAATGATGAATAGCAAATTTGAGGGGCGTTCGGCTAGGCGGCGGCTGAAGTAGGGGTACCAAGCTGTGCCATAGGGGAGGTAGATGCGGGTGGTATAGCCGTCCGCTAGGACTTCTTTTTGAAGATCGCGGCGGATGCCGTAGAGCATTTGGAATTCTAGTTTTTCCTTCGGAATTTGGTTCTTCTCGACGACTTTACGGGCAAAAGCGATGCGATTGGGGTCGTGAGTGGCGATGGCGGGGTGAGTATCGCTTAGAAGAAGCTTTTCTGTGAGCTTATCGAACTGTTCGTTGACCTTTGCCATCTTTTGATAGGCAATTTCAGGCGATTCGAGATAGGCGCCTTTAACCAACCTGACTTTTGCTCCGAGTGAAATCAGCATATCGACATCTTCTTCGCTTCGGTGCAAATACGTTTGGATGACTGTTCCCATATTCTTATTTGTCTGATAGACGTCGGCAAAGAGCTTGAGGGTGCGGTGTGTGTATTTGCTGGATTCCATATCGACTTCGACCGCATTATTGTAACTCGCAGCGGTTTCGAGTATTCGAATAAGGTTCTCTTTGCAAAAAGAGTCTCCAAAGTCGATGCCGATTTGAGTGAGTTTAATCGAGATATCAGAATTCACATGGTTGGTGTTGATGGTATCGAGCATCGAACAGTAGGTTTGAGTTGCTGTTAATGCTTCCTCTTGGGTGGTCGAGTTTTCGCCAAGAAAGTCTAATGATATGCAGAAACCGGCTTTATTAAGCCCCCTCGCTGCAGTAGTCGCATCCTCAATCGTATCACCAGCAACAAAGCGGTTTACCACTCTGCGTGATACACGGCTATGGGTGATGAATTCCTTCATGGGCGCCCAATTGGCAACGCGAAGGACAACTGTTCTACTCAGCATTTAGATACTTCCTTGTAAGAATTAGTACTTAAGCACTCGTTGCGGTTCTGAGCTTACCATCTTTCGGATATGGTCTTAGCCTGCATGAACAGCATCAAATAGTCGCGCCCGCCGGCTTTTGAGTCTGTGCCTGACATGTTAAACCCACCGAACGGTTGCACGTCTACGAGCGCTCCTGTGCACTTTCGATTAAGATAGAGATTGCCGACATGGAAATCTTGTCGGGCGCGTTCGAGATGAGATCGATTGTCGGAGAACAACGCTCCGGTTAGGCCATACTCAGTGCCATTAACGATGTCCGAAAGGTCTTCGAAATCATTCGCTTTGATGACTGTAAGTACAGGTCCGAAGATTTCTTCCTGGGCGATACATGCATTTCTGTCGACATCGGCAAAGATGGTCGGCGGAATAAAGTAGCCGTCCGTGCCCGGCGCTTCCCCTTGATAGACTAATTTTCCTTCGCTCTTGCCGATTTCTATATACCCTGCTATCTTCTTTTCAGCCCCTGAATCGATCACTGCGCCAATATCTACATTGTCTTCGGAGGGATTGCCGATAGTCATCTTCTTTGTTCTTTCGATGACGCCTTGGAGGATTTCATCATAGACTTTTTTGTGTAGGATTAATCTCGATCCGGCAGAGCATTTTTGACCCTGGAACCCGAAAGCCGCAGCCGCGGCATCCCTTGCAGCCATCTCCAAATCGGCAGGACTATCAACCGCTACGCAGTCTTTGCCGCCCATTTCTAAAATTGTCCGTTTCAACCATATCTGTCCAGGTTGATGCTTGCTGGCCAAATCGAAAATGCGCAAACCAACTTCTTTTGAACCGGTGAATGCGATAAATCGGGTTAATTTATGAGAGGTGAGCACATCACCCATTTCGCCGCCCGAGCCGGGAATAAAGTTGATAACCCCTGCCGGCAAGCCAACTTCCATCATCAATTCAACAAACTTAGCTGCAATGACTGGTGAGGCGCTGGCGGGTTTTAATACAACCGTGTTGCCTGTTGCGATTGCTGCGGTAGTCATGCCGACTAAGATAGCCAGAGGGAAATTCCACGGAGGAATAACCGCACCGACGCCGAGGGGGATGTAGCGCACTTCATTTTCTTCGCCGGGATAGAAGGTTGTCGGTTGAGGCGTACCCAACCGCATCATCTCCCGTGCATAAAACTCCATAAAGTCGATCGCTTCGCCCACATCGGCATAAGCTTCAATCCAACTCTTGCTGACTTCAAAACTTAGCCATGCTGAGAACTCATAAATGCGCCTTCGCATAATAGCAGCGGCTCTGAGAAGATAGCGCGCCCTTTCATCCGGGGCCACTTTTCGCCATTCTTTAAACGTTTCCGCAGCTACTTGAATAGCGCGTTCAGCGAGTTCAGGGTCAGCCTTAGCAGTCTCGCCTATAACCTGGGATGGTCTTGCCGGATTAACAGAGCGGATTGTGCCATCGGTTGTGATACTCTCCCCGCCGATAATGAGCGGATAATACTTGCCCAATTCCCCCCGAACCTGAGCCAACGCTTTGCGCATCAACTCTGCCGGTCCGCTCTGCGTGAAATCCACATAGGGTTCATTTTTGAATGGCGTTAAAGACATCTTATTATTCTCTCTTCCATTAGCGCTTCATAATCTAAGACGAAGCATATTTCGTTAAAAAACTCATAGCCGCTCTCTCAAGAGTTTGCTTGGTAGAGCAAGCAGGACTTTAGCTTTGTAACTCTTGAATGAGGATATTAAGTTCAGGTATTAATTGAGGAATATCCTGACTAATAATTGACCATACCACGTTAAAATCAACATCAAAATAACCGTGTATTAATCGATCTCTAGTTCCAGTGATTTGTTTCCAGGGAATATTAGGATAGGCATCCCTTGTTTTTGTTTCTAAGCTTTTAGCCGCTTCTCCAATTATCTCAAGTAGTCTTAATATTGCAAGAAGTAATAACTCGTCATTTGCGACATATTCTTTATTTCGTCCTTGCATGAATTGCTCGATTTTATGGGCAGCATCAAGCATATGCTGCAAGCGAACAACATCATTTCCCTTGTTCATAGATGACCTCTGCTTCTGCCAGCACTTTGTCTCGAAAATAGCGGCTGAGGAAACTTGGTGTATTCAGGTCAACCGGATGCCCTAATAGGTCAGAAAGCTCGTCCTGAATGCCAAAGAAAGCAAAACCAGGAGTTGCTCCTTCTTCAAACTCTACTAACACATCTAAATCGCTATCAGGGCGTGCATTTCCATGGATGAATGAACCGAATAAGGCCATTCGTCGAATTCGATGGTTTTGACAAAAGTCAGCTAGTTTTTCTTTTGGTACAGATATTGGGTTTGACATTTTGTTTTGGCTTCCTAACTTAAAAGCTTCAGAAGAACCGTTTAGCGATGCCTAGGATGCCTTGCTTCCATGGGACTCGATGAGAGACGCCGGATTTACCTTCGAACTTATGCAAGTTGTCGAGGTACCACTGATAGTTGCGAATGAGAGCATCCTTATTCGAGTACTTTGGCTTGAACCCGATTTTCTCCTCGGCCTTATCGATACCAACGAAGGAGTCGGTGGCGGCTGTCTCATAGACCCATTTATAGAGCGGCGACAACTTCATTACCTCAAGAATTCGAAGCGTTGTGATAAGGGGCCAGGCAGGAAAGCCCTTTACCTTTTTGCCAAAGCCCGCATAATCGAGTACAGACTGGAAATCATCACGCATCGTAGTATATATCTTTGCGCCGATATTGAAGGTGTCGTTTACAATCTCCTTATCGAGGGTGAGGCAGGAGTAGATGGCTTGGCATAAATCCTCAACATCCAGGAACTGGTATCGATTTTTACCGTTTCCGATCATAGGAAAGCCCCTGCCGTCTTTTGCCCAATCATAAAAGAGAGCAAATACTCCAAGTCTTTCAGGGCCAATGAATGATTTAGGCCGAATAATCGGTACGCATATCCCTTTTGCCCGCATTTTAAGACATTCTTCTTCAGCTAGGATTTTAGCTTCACCATATGGCCCAACACCATGAAGCCTATCATTCTCAAAAAGCGGGTGATGATCGGGAATGCCGTAAACCGCTGTGGAAGAGATATGAACCACTCTGTCGACATTGTTGCAAGCAGCCGCTTCGAGAACATTCTTTGTGCCGACAACATCCGTCGACATAATGTCCTCTTTTGTGTAAAGGGGAAGCGCTGCAGCAGCATGTATTACCCAAGTAGCTCCTTCCATCGATTTAGTAAGAAGTTCCTTATCGCGAATGTCGCCTTTAATAATCATTATCTTATCTTGTTCTGGATAGTCGAAATCAGCTAAGTCGTATGAAATAACTTCATGGTTCCGTTCGAGCAAATAGCGGACGAGATTTATCCCAAGAAAACCAGCTCCACCCGTTATGAAAATTTTATGGGTAGCGTTTGTGCTCATATATCACCTGCCGATACAAATTCTTATATTCTATGAATAGAATAGCAAATCAGACGCAAGCCAAGCAACCTCAAGCGTCATAGGAAGTAGATTTAAGGCGAAAGGCAAGAGTTCACGCAGGTGGTTTTCGCCAATATCTGCTGCGGTTTCAACCGCGAGGCAGGATGGGGCTGAATATCTAGTAAAACTGCCTAGAAGTCTGGAAGATTGGCCGCTAACAACCGATAAATATAATAGGCGTAGTATTTGCCCAATTAATTATATTAAGGAGAGATGTGGATGGAGAAACAGAATCTGGGTTCACTTGAATACCAAGAGCAGGAAGTCCCAAGAATGTTTGCTCGCATGGCAAATCTGGATGTGCCGGTTGATGTTCAAGCTAGTGCCGTAGTGCAGGTTCAAGTGGATAAAGCTCCTGCAGAAGAGGCGCCTAATAATTCGCGAACTAGCGCTGAAAAGGACATCTTTTTCGGTCTCGGTCTTTCCGCTATTGTGGTGAGCGGCATGATGCTTATTAGACTTATCAGCCAGCCTCCGGCAATATTTTGCAACGCCACAGAATTTGCGGCTGGTATTGTATGTGCGGCTGGAGCAATAGTATTCCTCATGGCTTCATTGCGTTATTTACCTCTTTCGTTGTTATTAGTCGTAACAGCAGCAGCGCATATTTTCACCCACATGCGCGGTCCGGATTTGCAGTGGTTTGGCAGCTTTTCAACCGTTTTAATTGCTTTTACAGCGATACTTTGTCTGATGAAGAGCAAGATCAAGCTTTCGCCTAAGTAGATATTTAGGCACCGGAATTTGAAAACGCGTAAACCATCAATGCAGGTTCTTCACTGTGTAGGGGTTTGCGCTTCCAGCGTGGACGCTTGTAGGGGCGAAGCTTGCTGCGCCCTCCGGAGGGCAGAGCAAGCTCTGCCCCTACTTGGGGACGGCTCAGGGATAATTTATTCCCACCCTTCACCGAGTATTGGGGGTGAGGGCTTGCTTACGCTTATTCGGAACCCTTCGATATGGCCTGATGGCCTACTCAGGGAGGCGGATTTGGGTGTGTGGGTGGGCATTGCTCTTCCTGTTTGGCGAATTTATTCGTCAAGCGACCAATTTTCTTGCTTCGATCCTTTGCGACCTAATAGGCTGGAACGAATTCGAGGGCATTATGGTATAGTGCTATTTGGGAGTGAATTAGAGGTTAGGTTTGATGATGCGTAAGGGGTTGGATGGGGTAATTGAAGAAGTTCTTAAATACTGGCAGCAGGAGCATAATGTTGAACCGGCAAGATCGGCTGCAAATATCAACAGTATTCATGCTGCAATCAGCAAGAGTGAAGATATCCCTGCGCTTGCTACGATAGTCCAAACATTATCTTTAAACGCTAGCTTAACCCATATTCTCAGCCAAGACCCAACATTTAACGATTGGAGGCCGCATCATGTTACTGTCGGGCGGCTTCAGTTATCGATAAAAGAACCCATTGATTATCAATGGCTCTCTGATAAGACTTTTGGATCGTTTGGGCATTTGCAGGAATGGATTGACCGATATGCTGATGCGCTAAAAACGACCTTCTTGGCTAGCATAAACGAATTGAAGACGTTAGAAGCTCCATGGCATATCGCTGAAGCTCGCCCAAAGGCCAAGTCTGATGTGCCGTTCCTCCATTCAGAACTCATGTCATTACGGCCAGTGAGTGAGCAAATGAATAAGGGCCGTTTTGCTCTTCCGCCTGTTGCTTATGAGAGTGTTTCACATTATGAACCTCAGCGGGCGATGGCTCTTAGCGCATGCCGCAGTTGGTGTATGTACAACGGATTGCCATCTGTGTTTGATGGCCTTGCCATTGTCTGCGCGTTAAGTTCAGGGGATATTGAAGCTGTAATTTCACGTATTAAAGCTGAGACACAAGGCGGTTTAGATCCTTGGCGTCAACTCGCATGTGCGCCATTTTTAGTGCCTAAGGTGAGTGTAGGAAATGCTCCCCCAGCCAATAGTGACGATCATATGGCTGCTCACTATATGATGAGCGAGCACCAGATGCCGGTCAATAGCGGCTATCCACTTCCACCTCATGTATTTGAGGATTACGCCCGGCTTTGTTATCGTTTTGTTGTTAGTCATCAGCATCCAACTTATGTTCGCAGCGATCGGTATAGCCCTTACAGCAACATTATTCTGGCCTGGTATTTTCAAAAAGAACTTTCAGTAAATGAGATAAGCAGGCAGCTTGGTATTGCCAAATCAACGACACAGCGCCTGTTGGATAAACTAATCGAGCTTTATAATCACGATTTGCCTGAAGGGGCAAAACCTCTAAAAAAGAGGCTGCGAGCAGAAGATATAGCAGCTTTAAGCGATTCTGAAGCATAAAATTCGTGAACAAGCCCTATTGTTTGTTTTAACGCACTTTTAAGCCTTGGTAGACAACTTATAGGGTCGTCTGTTACAATGAAGTGTATAGAATTGTGATTGTTACCGGTGGATTGTATTTGATCCTCTGGTAAAAGCGCATTGGGTGTTCAGATAAAACGAGGAGCTAACTGAGACTATGAAAGCTGTGGTAATGGCAGGTGGTGAAGGTACACGTCTGCGTCCTGTGACAGCTCAGAAGCCTAAGCCGCTCGTCCCTATATGCAATCGCCCCATTATGGAACACATCATATGTCTGCTTCGCAAGCATGGCATTATTGATATCGTAACTACACTCCACTATCTGGCTGATGAGATTCAAGGTTATTTTGGAGACGGCGCTGATTGGGGGGTCAATCTCATTCCGAGTATTGAAGACACCCCGTTAGGTACTGCCGGTAGTGTTAAACAGGCGGAAGAATATCTCAAGGATGACACCTTCGTAATCGTCAGCGGCGATGCTTTGACGGATGTGGACTTAGAGAAGGCAATTAAGTTCCATAAAGAGAAAGGCTCAATGGCCACTCTTATCCTCTATCGAGTCCAAAACCCCCTTGAATTCGGCGTTGTTGTCACTGAAGAAGACGGCCGCATCTTACGTTTCTTAGAAAAGCCGAGTTGGAGTGAAGTCTTCTCCGATACGGTCAATACCGGCATGTATATCCTCGAACCTGAGATATTCGACTATATGCAGCCCGGCGAGAGCTTCGATTTTAGTCATGATCTTTTTCCTGCACTTCTCCGTGACGGCAAGCCGATTTATGGCTATATAATGGAGGAGTATTGGTGTGATGTTGGGTCGCTGCAGCAGTATCGTGAGGCTCAGCAACAGCTTCTTGGCAAGCAAGTGAACCTTGAGATCCCCGGACAAGAGCAAGCTTCACAGGTCTGGATTGAGCCAGGCACCAATATTGATCCTACAGCACAAATAATCCCGCCTGTCTGTATCGGACGCAATTGCAAAATTAAAGCGAACTCAGTCGTTGGCCCATACACGGTTCTTGGCGATAACACTATCATTGACGAAAATGCGCGGGTTGAGCGCAGCATCCTGTGGGACAGTGTTTATATCGGCCCGAACACCAATGTGCAAGGCTCAACTATTTGCTCCCGTGTCACAATCAAAGAAGACTGCCATGTTAATGAGGATGTCGTCATTGGTGATCGATGCCATATCGAATCGGGCAGTACCATTCGTCCTCGTATCAAGTTGTGGCCGGATAAGTTCATCGAACAGGGTTCTACCGTTACGATGAGTCTTGTTTGGGGCAGCAAGTGGCGCGGCTCACTGTTCCGCAATCTAGGTGTTGCCGGATTAGCCAATATCGAAATTACGCCTGATTTGGCGTGTAAACTAGGCGCGGCATTTGGTGCGAGTTTGCCAAAAGGCAGCGCTGTTGTAACTGCTCGCGACCCGTTTAAGGTTTCGCGAATGATAAAGCGCGCAGTGATTTCCGGTTTGCTTTCCGTCGGGGTGGATGTCATTGACCTTCGAGCAATGCCGCTTCCGATTACGCGTCACATGATCCGCACTGGCCCAACCGCAGGCGGCGTCAATTGCCGAATTTCTCCTGAAAACCCGCGATTAACCTTGCTTGAATTCTTTGACAAGCGCGGTGTTTACCTGCCTAAAGCGGCTGAGCGCAAGCTGGAGACGATCTTCTTCCGTGAAGACTTCAGGCGCACTGATGTCGAAGAGATTGGTGAGATTGAATTCGGCGGACGCGCTATCGAGCAATATCAAGCCGATTTCTTTCGCCATATTGATGAAGAGGCAGTCAACCGTGCGCGGCATCGAGTGGTTGCTGACTATGCCTTTAGCCGAGTTGCAACGATTTATCCCGTCATGCTCGGTCGGCTTGGCTGTGAAATGATTGCCGTCAATGCCTATCCGGATGCTGCGAAAGCGCCCCGATCGTTGCAGGACCGTGAGAACTTTATAGACAACCTCCGCCAGATTGTTGACACGTTGAAAGCCGATATGGGCGTGTTTTTCGGCAACGAAGGGCAGCGCTTGACGGTTATTGACAATCATGGCAGAGTAATCGATGGTCACGAACTTTTCGCTACGATGGCGATGTTGGTTGCCAAGACCCATCCAAAAGCAATGATTGCTGCAACGGTAGCAAGCCCCTCTGAACTTGATGAGATTGTTGCCAAAGAGGGCGGGAAGGTGATGCGCATTAAGACCGACGTTCGTTCGATCATGAACGTTGCCGCCGACCCGAGTTCTCAAGTAGTCTTCACAGGTGATGAAAAAGGCGGCCTTATCTTCCCGGCGTTCCAGCCTGGTTTTGATGCGATGTTCGCGTTCGCAAAGATGCTCGAAATGATGGCGCATACCGGCGCAACACTGTCCGATTTAGCTGATGCGATTCCTCCTTTCTTCGTACGACATCGGCAAGTGCGATGCCCATGGGAGCACAAGGGTCAGATTATGCGAAGGCTCACCGAAGATAATCGTGAAGGCGAAAAGGTCGAGCTTATCGATGGCATTAAACTCTATAACAACGGCACTTGGATCCTTGTGTTGCCGGATGCTTCCGAGCCTTATTTCCATCTCTATGCCGAAAGCGAATCGGCGGAGCGCTCAGAAGCTATTTTGGACGATATGTCCAAGCAGATTTTAGCGATGAGCAGTTAGGCGCGGATATTGAAGATATTTCTTATCAGACACGGGCAAACGGAGTGGAATCACGAACAGCGATATCAGGGGCATACCGATGTCGCCCTTGATAAGATAGGCATAAAGCAAGCTGAGCTTGTTGCTGTCCGTTTGTTTGAAAAAGGGCTGAAAGCAGTCTATAGCAGTGACCTCCAACGCGCATCCAAAACCGCCCAAATCATTGCCGATGTTGCAGGGTGTCCGCTTCACACAACTCCCTTATTACGCGAAGCCAATTTTGGCGAATGGGAAGGGAAGACCCGCCAACAAATCCAAGATGGTTACCCCGGCCTTTTCGATAAATATCGCGCTGATTCTATTAATTACCGTCCCCCCTCGGGTGAAACTCTAGATGAAGTTCGCCAACGAATAACTGAAGCCCTAACGCGCATTAAAGAAGAAGTTCAGGACGGCAATGCCGCCATAGTAGGCCATGGCGGGAGCCTAAGATGGATAATCATGGACTGTCTCAGCGCCCCCATCGAAACCTACCGCCGCCTAACACTTGACAACGGCTCTCTCTCCCTCGTCCAATACGAATCCACCGGCCAATGGCTCTCCCTCTTCAACGACACCTCCCACCTAGGCGCCCTCCTCTCCGACGCCACCGTATCGGTGCAGTTAAACCGTTGAATGGGAGCTTAATAGCGTCCTAAGAAATCATAAACTTCAAAATTCACCCCTCCAATCCAAAATCAAAATGAACACTTTTGATATTCCGTGCAACTAAACCTGTAACACTAACGAAACGATTGGAGGCAGTAACGTGAAAAATCTATATTTATTCTTGGTCGTCAGTCTGCTGTTTGCGGGTGCGGCGGTGGCGGCGACTGATCCGGTATCACATGCGGCGGCGCTTTCTAAAAGCAGTCCTATGCTCGAGATGGTGTTTGTCATCGATACCACCGGCTCGATGGGTGGTCTTATACAGGGCGCTAAGCAAAAGGTCTGGAGCATCGTCAATGAGGTGATGAAGTCCCCCAAGCATCCCAAGGTCAAAGTCGGACTTGTTGCTTATCGAGATCGAGGCGATGTATTTGTTACCAAAGTTCTTCCGCTGACGAGCGACCTGGATAAGGTTTACACAACGCTCATGGACTATTCTGCGGATGGTGGCGGGGATGAACCTGAGAATGTCCGGCATGCGCTTGCCGACGGTGTTCATCGCGCCGGTTGGTCTCAGCGATCGAGCCGAATCGCACAGATACTGTTCTTAGTAGGTGATAGTCCACCGCATAACGACTATCAGGATGAACCCGATACCACCAAGACAGCCGCCGAGGCGGTCCGTACCGGGATAATTGTCAACACTATTCAATGCGGCACAACCGCAAGCACAACTCCAATATGGCAAGCAATTGCCCGCCAAGGAGAGGGTCAGTACTTTGCCATCGCGCAAGATGGTGGAGTTAATGCTGTCTCAACCCCCTATGATACAAAGTTGTCAAAGCTGGGCAACAAGATTGGCAGTACTTATTTAGCCTATGGAGGCGGTAGCGGGGTGCTTGGTGGAAAGTATCGCGCAGATAAAGAAAGCCGACAGATGGCCATTGAGTCCAAAGTGTATGCTGCAGCGCCCATGTCGGCTCAGGCCGACCGTGCGGTGAATAAGGCTATCAACAGTGAGGCCTATATGGGTGATCTGCTACAGGATATTGAAAGCGGGAAAGTCAAGCTGGAAGCAGTGAAACAAAAAGACCTTCCCAATGACCTTCAAAAGCTCACTCCAGTGCAACAGAAACAGGCTGTGGCGAAACGCCTAACTGAGCGCAAGAACCTTCGAGCGCAAATCCTGCAACTGTCGAAACAGAGAGATGCTTATATTCACTCACAAACAGGTGCCAAGAGCGCCGGTTTCGACGCCGCTGTCACCAAAGCCCTTACCAAACAACTAGCCCAAAAAGGCATCAAGCTGTAACTAAGATTGATTGTTCTCAATGTAGGGGCAGGGCTTGCCCTGCCCTCCAGAGGGCGGAGCAAGCTCCGCCCCTACGTCCTGAAAGGACGTTACCCTGAGCGTAGTCGAAGGGTCTTCCGGAAGATCCCTCGACTACGCTCAGGGTGACGTGCCTTCGCTAAAGCTACGGT
>JBAXQP010000050.1 GCA_037131655.1 bacterium
ATGCACGATTAAAGGCAATCAATTATGTTTAGTAAACACCACCAACAGGAGAGAGCTCTATGAAAATAATGACATCGGTTCAGATACTTAATGGAAATTGGTTCATCACCACCGACCCTGACAATAAAGGCAAAGAGGCTGGTTGGTTTAATACGATCCCAAAGGATGTTAAACAGGCGCCGGTGCCTGGGGTTATTCAGCAGGTCTTTCCTGCTTATCACGGTCTGGTTTGGTACTACCACAACTTCCGTCCAACGCAAAAAGCATCAGCCAATGAGCGCGTTCTACTACGTTTTGGGTTTGTAGATTATATCTGTGAGGTTTGGCTGAACGGCAAGCCGGTTGGCGGTCATGAAGGAGCCGAGCTGCCTTTTACCATAGATGTAACCGATGCGATTCGTTTTGATGCAGATAATTTGCTGGTTGTTCGTGTATTGAACCCATCTGATGAGATGATAGACGGAATGGATTGGGCACATACGGCCCACGGGTTCAAGCGCGCCGCATTCATCTGCGGAAGCACTTTTCAGTCGGGCGGGATCATGGCTGATGTTGAGTTGCTCGTGGTCCCTTCCGTACGCATCGTCGATATATTCACAAAGCCCAGCCTATCCGATGGCGCTCTTAATGTCATAATGACCGTGCAAAACGACACCAAAGCATCCGTGATCGGTACCTTGGCTGTTGCGGTTGGCCCAGAGCGGACGGGAGAAACGCTTATTTCAGGTAACTGTTCCGGCGCCTTTTCTCCCGGCGAAAGCGATCATCAGATTACCCTCAAGATCAGCCAACCACACCCCTGGAGCTTCGATGATCCCTACCTTTATGGTGTCACTGTCGATATGACGGCGGGTGATTTTTCACACAGGACGAAAGTACGTTGCGGTTTCCGTGATTTCCGAGTGATAGACGGCTTTTTCTATATGAACGGCAAGCGTATTTTCCTAAAAAGCGCCCATACGGCCAACGATTTCCCCATCGGGCAGCATACTACCGATGACCCTAACCTGATGCGGCGCGAAATAGTGAATGCAAAGGCTTCGGGGTTCAACTGCATGCGCTTCATCGGCAGTAAGCCGTATCCAGACCAACTCGATCTCGCCGATGAAATTGGCATGATGTTCTACGAAGAGAGCTTTGCAGGCATGCCAATGGAAGATTGTCCCGAATTCCAGCAGCGATTCGAGAGGGGCATTCTGGGAATGGTCAAGCGGGACCGCAACCATCCCTGCGTAACCGCTTGGGGTTTGCTCAATGAATGTAAACACAAACATCATTACAGCGCAGCGGTTGCGATCCTTCCCAAACTTCGGGAACTGGATGATACAAGATTGGTTTTCCTAAACAGCGGTCGATGGGATAAACAGTGGTCAATCGGGTCGGTCTCAAATCCCGGCTCAACGAAGTGGGACTTAGGATGGGGTACTGAGAGACCGGATGCTACTGTGGCACTGCCCGGTGGAGCGGAAGAGGTTGTCGGTGATTTCCACATCTACCCGGAGGTGCCACAAAATAGAGAGTGGCGTGCTATCATTCGCAATCTTGGAATAGGCACCAAGCCTGTTTTCCTGTCGGAATACGGCATCGGCAGTATGATGGATGTCATTCAGGGCCATCGGCTGTATGAACAAGCGGGCGCTAATCCTGATCTTGAAGATGTTAAGCTTTTCAGCGATCAGGAAGAGTGGCTTCGCAATGATTGGAAGCGGCTCGGCTTTGAGGGGGTCTATCCTTTTGTGCATGACCTATTGCTCGAAAGCGCCCGAAAACACTGCCGCCAACGCTCTCTGTGCTTCGATACACTGCGCTCCAACCCGAACATCTGTGGTCATAATCACACCAGCACTATGGATAGTTGCTGGACAGGTGAGGGACTATGGACGATATGGCGCAAGTTCAAACCGGGTGTAGTAGATGTAATAAACGACGGCTGGTCTCCTCTGCGTTGGTGTCTCTTCATCGACCCTATACACGGTTATCTGGGCGAGAAATTCACGATCGAAGTAGTGCTTGCGAACGAGGATGTGCTGGAGCAAGGCGAATATCCTGTGTGCTTCCGAATCTTCGGCCCAACAGGTATCGTATGGGAGAAACGCACTTCCGTCAACATCCCCGAGGGTCAGCCGTTAGCTGTGCCAGTGATCAAAGAAGAGGTCGTTCTAAACGGTCCCGCAGGCGCGTATACATTTGCTGCTGAACTCGAAAAAGGCGGATGGGCACCTGCTAATCGGCTAACTTTTTATCAAACAGACAAAAGCTCACTGCCGAAACTAAGAGCTTCAGTGATGCAATGGGGCTTGAGTGCAGAAGCTCAAGAATGGCTGGCAAAGAATGGAGTTAAGTGCATTCCTTTCACCGAGCCGAAAGAGCGTGAAGTTATTCTAGTCGGTCTCCCTGAAGAAGCCACATTGGCCGATTGGCAAGCATTAGCTAAAGCAATGGCTCGTGGCTGCACGGTCGTCTTCCTGAACCCGCAAGTCTTTAAGGGGGGCGAAGATACTCGGCACTGGCTTCCTCTCGAAAACAAAGGCAAGGACCATAAGTATTCGGACTGGCTCTACCATAAGGAGTGCGTGGCTAAAAAGCATCCTTTCTTCGAAGGTCTGCAAAGCCGAGGCATTATGGATTGGGACTACTATGACCAGGTTATACCGCACACAGTGTTCCAGGAATTGGATACCCCCGACGATGTGGCTGTTGCCTCATGGGCCTGCGGTTACTGGACTAAGACCGGCTATGTTTGCGGCATCCAACTGGCAACCTACAACTTCGGCGAAGGCTGTTTTGTGCTCAATACGCTATATATTCTCGAACATCTGGACGAAAACCCAACCGCCGATAGGCTAATGCTGAACATCCTCAAATATGCCCAATCATCAGGCCCATTAGCTGAGCTACCAAACGACATGGATAAAAGATTAAAAGCGATTAGTTACATTTAATGAATGTTAGGTATATTCACTGCTAGTATGCGCAGGCAATGAATGTGATATGTTTATTGTGAGATCAACCCAACAGGAGAGTGCATCATGAAGACAATGGCATCGGTTCAGATTCTTAATGAAAATTGGTTCATCACCACCGACCCAGACAATATGGGCAAAGAGGCAGGTTGGTTTAATACGATCCCGGCTGATGTTAAACCGGCGCCGGTGCCTGGGGTTATTCAGCAGGTCTTTCCGGCTTATCATGGTCTGGTTTGGTACTACCACAGCTTCCGTCCAACGCAAAAAGCATCAGCCAATGAGCGCGTTCTACTTCGTTTTGGGTTTGTCGATTATATTTGTGAGGTCTGGCTGAACGGCAAGGCGGTAGGTGGGCATGAGGTCGCCGAACTGCCTTTCACCTTAGATGTGACGGATGCGGTACGCTTTGATGCAGATAACTTGCTGGTCGTTCGAGTCCTGAACCCATCGAAGGAACTGATTGACGGTATTAACTGGGCCAATACGGCCCATGGGTTCAAGCGCATCGAATTCGGCTGTGGCGGCCAGTACCAATCGGGTGGGATTATGGCCGACGTTGAGTTGCTTGTCGTGCCCTCTATACGCATCGTGGATGTATTCGCGAAGCCGAACCTTACAGATGGCAAGCTCAACGTCCTGATGACGGTACAAAATGATACAAAGGCGTCGGTGTCGGGTACTTTCGCTGTTAACGTTGGCCCAGAGCGAACGGGAGAAACGCTAATTTCAGGTAGCTGCTCAGGCAATTTTCCTCCCGGCGAAAGCGAACATCAAATCACCCTTCAAGTCACCCAACCACACCCCTGGAGCTTTAACGATCCCTATCTCTACGGCGTTTCGATTGATTTGACGGCAAGTGACTTCTCTCATAGAGCGAAAGTGCGCTGCGGTTTCCGCGATTTTCGAGTGGTAGACGGCTTTTTCTATCTGAACGGCAAGCGCATTTTCTTGAAATGCGCTCATACGGCCAACGATTCCCCCATAGGGCAGCATATCACTGATGACCCCGACCTGATGCGACGCGAAATTGTGAATGCGAAGGCTACGGGATTCAATTGCTTTCGCTTTATCGGGTCTATGCCGCATCCCGAACAACTCGACCTCGCCGACGAGATCGGCTTGATGTTCTACGAAGAGAGCTATTCAGGCATGCCGATAGAGGATGGCCCTGAATTTCAGCGACGATTCGAGATGGGCATTCTAGGAATGGTCAAACGCGATCGTAACCATCCCTGTATAGCCGCTTGGGGCTTACTCAACGAGATTTGGGACAACTATCAATTCCGCGCAGCAGTGGCGATCCTTCCCAAACTTCGCGAACTGGATGATACAAGATTGGTTTTTCTCAACAGCGGTCGATGGGATAAACAGTGGTCGATTGGTTCAGTCTCGAATCCAGGCTCGATGAACTGGGATTTAGGGTGGGGCGCTGAGAGACCGGACGATAAAGGACCCGAGAAACCGTTTAGTTGGGAAGGACTGTACTGCGCAGCACCGGAAGGGGGCGGTGATGTCCACTTCTATCCGCATGTGCCGCAGAACAAAAAAGACCGTGATTTTCTTCGCAACTTTGGGAAAGATACACAACCGGTCTTTCTGTCGGAATACGGTATCGGCAGTATTCTGGATGTCATTCAGGGTACTCGACTTTACGAACAAGCGGGCGCTCGTCCTGACTTTGAAGATGCTACGCTGTATAGAAACCAGGAAGAATGGCTTCGCAAGGACTGGAAGCGTCTCGGTTTCGAAGGAGTCTATCCATTTGTGCATGACTTTTTGCTCGAAAGCGCCCGCAAGCACAACCGCCAGCGCTCGCTATGTTTCGATTCCCTTCGGTCCAACCCGAAAATCGTTGGCCATAACCTCACCAGCTCCATGGATAGTGGGTGGACGGCAGAGGGTGTTTGGACCATCTGGCGCAAGTTCAAACCGGGTGTAGTCGATGTGCTTAATGACGGCTGGGCTCCTCTTCGCTGGTGCCTGTTTGTCGACCCCACACATGGCTATTTGGGCGAGAAGTTTACGGTCGAAGCCGTTTTAGCCAATGAAGATGTGCTGGAGCCAGGCGAGTATCCTGTCTGCTTCCGCATCTTTGGCCCCACCGGAATCGTGTGGGAGAAACGAACTTCCGTCAAAATCCCTGAAAGCAAGCCATTTGCCGTTCCTGTAATTAAAGAAGAAGTTGTTCTAAACGGCCCCGCTGGCGCTTATACTTTTGCAGCAGAGCTAGAAAAAGGTGGTTGGGCTCCGGCTAATCGTTTAACATTCTACCAAACCGACAAGAGTTCACTACCGAAACTCGGCGGAAAAGTGATGCAATGGGGCTTGAGCGTTGAGGCTCAAGAATGGCTGGCAAAGAATGGCGTGAAGAGTGTTCCGTTCACCGAGCCGAAGGAGCGAGAGGTCATTCTCGTAGGACTACCCGAGGGAGCGACTGCTGCGGATTGGCAAGCGCTGACCAAAGCGATGGTACGAGGTTGTTCGGTTGTGTTCCTCAATGCGCAGGCATTCAAAGAGGGGGAAGAAGAGACAACCACTTGGCGTTGGCTGCCGCTCGAAAATAAGGGCATGACCTATAAGTTCAATGATTGGCTCTACCATAAGGAGTGCGTTGGCAAAGAGCATCCTATTTTCGAAGGCCTGCAAACGAGAGGCATTTTAGACTGGGATTACTACGATCAAGTCATTCCTCACATGATCTTCGAGAACTTGGATACCCCCGATGACGTTGCTGCTGCCTCTTGGGCAACCGGTTATAGCTCTAAGACCGGCTACTTTTGCGGCATTCAACTAGCCACCTATAACTTCGGGCAAGGCCGCTTCGTGCTCAACACCATGCAAATCCTCGAATACTTGGGCGAGCACCCGGCTGCCGACAGGCTAATGCTGAACCTAATCAAATACGCCCGATCCTCAGGCCCATTGGCTGAACTACCAAGCGACATGGATGCACGATTAAAGGCAATCAATTATGTTTAGTAAACATTACCATCAGGAGAGGGCACTATGACAACATTGACATCGGTTCAGATACTTAATGGAGACTGGTTCATCACTACCGACCCCGACAATAGAGGTAAAGAGGCCGGCTGGTTTAATACGATCCCAACTGATGTTAAACCAGCGCTTGTGCCTGGGGTCATCCAGCAGGTCTTTCCGGCTTATCACGGTTTGGTTTGGTACTACCACAGCTTCCGTCCTGATCAAAAAGCATCAGCCAATGAACGCGTACTGCTTCGTTTTGGGTTGGTCGATTATATTTGTGAAGTCTGGCTGAACGGCAAGACGGTCGGTGGGCATGAGGGGGGCGAACTGCCTTTCACCTTAGATGTGACCGATGCGATTCGCTTTGAGGCAGACAATATGCTGGCCATTCGAGTTTTGAACCCAGCCAAGGAACCGATCGACGGCATTAACTGGGCAAATACGGCTCACGGGTTCAAGCGCATCGAATTCTGCTGTGGGGGTGCTTTTCAGTCGGGCGGAATCATGGCTGATGTTGAATTGCTTGTAGTACCTTCCGTACGCGTAGTCGATGTGTTCGCGAAACCGAACCTCGCTGATGGAACTGTCAATGTCCTGATTACTGTTCAAAACGACACCAAAGCGCCAGTGAAGGGCGACTTGGCTGTTGCTGTTAGCCCAGAGCGGACGGGAGAAACGCTTATTTCAGGTAGCTGCTCAGGCATGTTTTCACCCGGCGAAAGCGAGCAACAAATCACCCTTCAAGTTAGCCAACCACACCCTTGGAGTGTGGACGATCCTTATCTTTACGGTGTTTCGATTGATATGACGGCGGGTGACTTCTATCATAGAGCGAAAGTGCGTTGCGGATTCCGCGATTTTCGAGTGGTAGACGGCTTTTTCTATCTGAACGGCAAACGTATTTTCTTGAAAAGCGCCCATACGGCTAACGATTTCCCCATGGGACAGCATATCACCGATGACCCCGAACTGATGCGACGTGAGATAGTGAACGCGAAGGCTACGGGGTTCAATTGCCTTCGCTTTATCGGAACTATGCCGCGTCCCGATCAACTGGATATCGCCGATGAGATCGGCTTGATGTTCTACGAAGAAAGCTTTTCCGGTATGCCGATGGAAGATTGCCCCGAATTTCAGCGGCGATTTGAGATGGGCATTCTGGGAATGGTCAAGCGCGATCGCAACCATCCCTGTATCGCTGCATGGGGTTTATTGAATGAATGCATCGATAATCATCAATTCCACGCAGCAGTGGCGATCCTTCCCAAACTTCGCGAACTGGATGATACGAGATTGGTTTTCCTCAACAGCGGTCGATGGGATAAGCAGAAGAGCATAACAGGGTCAGTCTCGAATCCAGGCTCAATGAACTGGGATGCTGGATGGGGTACTGAAAGACCGGTTGGTAGTGAGGAACCACCCAGTGATGCGCCAGTGCTTGCCGGTGATATCCACTTCTACCCGCACGTGCCGCAGAATTTAGAAGATCGCGAAATCATCCGCAACCTTGGAAAAGATACACAGCCGGTCTTCCTGTCGGAATACGGCATCGGCAGCATTCTGGATGTCATCCAGGGTACTCGTCTATACGAACAAGCGGGCGCTAACCCTGACCTTGAAGATGCTGTGCTCTTTAGAAACCAGGAAGAATGGCTACGCAAGGACTGGAAGCGTCTCGGCTTTGAGGGAGTCTATCCGTTTGTGCATGATTTTTTACTCGAAAGCGCCCGCAAGCACAACCGCCAGCGCTCGCTATGTTTTGACGCCCTTCGGTCCAACCCGAAAATCGTTGGCCATAACCTCACCAGCACTATGGATAGTTCGTGGACTGGTGAGGGCGTTTGGACCATTTGGCGTAAGTTCAAGCCAGGGGTAGTCGAAGTGCTCAATGACGGCTGGGCGCCATTGCGTTGGTGCCTCTTCGTCGATCCTATCCACGGCTATTTAAATGAGAAGTTTACAGTCGAAGCTGTTATTGCCAATGAAGATGTGCTGGAGCCAGGCGAGTATCCTGTCTGTTTCCGCATCTTCGGTCCCACCGGAATCGCATGGGAGAAACGAACTACCGTCAAAATCCCTGAAAGCAAGCCATTTGCCGTTCCTGTAATTAAAGAAGAAGTTATACTCAACGGCCCCGCAGGCGCTTATACTTTTGCTGCTGAATTGGAGAAAGGCGGATGGGCTCCGGCTAATCGGTTGACCTTCTACCAAACCGATAAGAACTCACTTCCAAAACTCGGTGGAAAAGTGATGCAATGGGGTTTGAGCGCTGAGGCTCAAGGCTGGTTGGCTAAGAATGGCGTGAAGTGTGTTCCTTTCATCGAGCCGAAAGAGCGAGAGGTTATTCTCGTAGGACTACCCGAGGGAGCGACTGCTGCGGATTGGCAAGCGCTGGCCAAAGCGATGGCCCGAGGGTGTTCGGTTGTGTTCCTCAATGGGCTAGCATTCAAAGAAGGGGAAGAAGAGACAGATACCTGGCGTTGGCTGCCGCTCGAAAACAAGGGCAGGGCCTTTAAGTTCTGGGATTGGCTTTATCATAAGGAGTGCGTTGGCAAAGAGCATCCTATTTTCGAAGGCCTGCAGACAAGAGGCATTTTGGACTGGGATTACTACGACCAAGTTATTCCGGTGATATTATTCGATCAACTAGATACCCCCGATGATGTCGCTGTTGCCTCATGGTCAACTGGTTATTGCTCTAAGACCGGCTACATCTGCGGTATTCAATTAGCCACCTACAACTTCGGCCAAGGCCGTTTCGTACTCAACACAATGCAAATCCTCGAGTACTTGGGCGAGCACCCGGCCGCTGACCGCCTAATGCTGAACCTAATCAAATACGCCCGATCATCCGGCCCATTAGCTGAACTACCGAGCGACATGGACGCACGGTTAAAGGCAATCAATTACGTTTAGTAAAGACTAGCTCCTATGGTTGAACCAGTGAAGCTACTCTCTAAACTTAAATGAATACAAATCCGCGTCTCTCATGACGAAACGAAGGCGAATTGGTTTGCCTGCTAGTTGGCTAACATCTTTGCCGGTCTTCCAGGCGACGACTCGGTCGAGTTGGTCACCGAAGATTTCGGGGCTGTCTTTGAGAGTGTAGCCTGGGATCGGACTGCCGTCGGCATCTTGGATTTCTATACGAACATAGCCGGCAACAGAGGTGGAGAAGTTCATTTCCAGTTCCTTGCCTTTGAAGGTAATTGGTTTGGTAGTGAACTCGCCGCCTTTGCCGGTAGCGTTCATCGAGACGAAGCCATCCACTCGAATCACATAACGGCGTAAGTCTGTGTAAGGACCTTGCCATAAATGTTCGGTTGCGTAGATTGAAATTTCATCAGGAGCGCCGGTCATATCTGATTTGGTTTCGATTAGCCCCCATGCTTGACAGTTGTCGCCATAAACCCATTGCGCTTCACTGCGTAAGCCCGGACGGATAAAGGCTTCGAGCCAGCGGTTGAAGACTTTTCCGTCTCGACTGGTCATAAATAAACCATCAGTGAGAGCAGAACCATAACGTGACTGGGTCTTCGAACGCTCCTCTCGCTCCTTAAGCATCGGCAATGCTTTCATCTCCTCGGACCAGCCGCGGTCAAGGTAGCGCATAGGGAATCCCATGTAAATATGCGGCGCGCGGTAGTAAGGGGCCACTGCATTGGTATACAACGCCTCATTAGGCGTGCCGGGATATTCGAGCCACTCACCCTTAGTCCAATTAATAAAGTCGCTTGATGTGGCGGTCTTGATGCCACGTGTTAATTGTTCTATAAAGTCGCGATAATAAGCTCGGTATACCCCTTGTTCGGCATCCCAAAAGGCAGTATTCAAGCTATCAAATGAGCCATCATCCAACACCGGCTTATCGGTCAATAACGTCCAATGAATGCCGTCGGTTGATTTCAAAGCGCGCATAAAAGGATAGCCATCAATAACCCAGTTATGGATGGCCTTATAGCGGGCATCGGGAGCACAGTTTGGGTTCAAGTCTTTGAAGCAGCTAAAGTTATTCAGCGAAGGGCATGACCAGACGATATTGTTCTTCTTCGAGCCTTCGAACTCAAATAGCCCGAGGGCAGGCTTGGTCCAGCGGATGCCGTCTTTGCTCTCGGCATACCCGATAAAGTCGTCATGCAGGGGGCCGGTCGTCGGCACATGAGTCCAAGAGTTATAGTATGTCCGAAAAATATCTCCATCTTTGAAAATGACCTGGTACTTACAGTCATTGCCCTCCCAACGCTCGTCGAAAGACATCACTATTTCTTTTGGAATCGGGTGATGCATCTCCAACCGCACTTTCGACATCTTGTCGATCAAAAAGGTGTCAACCATCAATTCCCGTCTGGTTCCGATATTAATCACATTAATCTCCTTAGCAAATGCGCTCAAAGTAATACTTAGAAGGCATGCCACAAAGGCAATTTCTCCCCAACCGTTATTAATTGCTTACATCCAAAGATACCATTGACTCACTTTGTGTAGTGGTCAGAACCGTGCGTTGTTTTGTATCGTTTATATTTGCCATTACGAACGAAGTCCTTTTCATACAACTTGAAGCTGACGGGATCGCCATGCGGGCACCGGACAATGATCCAAATTTCGCCTGACTTACGTTCCAGCATGTAGGCATAAGCCATTTCTCCTTCTAACGCGGCCGCGGCAACCACCGGCTTGCTCCATGTCTTGCCGTCGTCAGAGGAAAACATGATGCTAAGCTCAGCTCGGTTCCAACTAAAGGGCGTTTCCGTCATCTGGCAAACGGGGATACGCTGAATATTCGGAGTTTTTTCCAAGCCAACTCGAATCCAAATCAGAGCGATCCGACCACTGGCCAATCTGAGCAGATATCCCGGTGCAGAGCTTGCATCGATACCGCTTGGTTTGATCACCCGCCAATAGAGGCCATGCGTATCGGAATAGGCAGACCAGAACTCATCCAGATTGGTGCGAATGAGCGTCATCACTTGCCCATCGGTAAGCTCGACCAATGTGGGTTCAAGCGCGCCATCATGGTCACCATGCCCGCCGATGTCGATGTTGCTGCCGCGTTTCCACGTCTTTCCCTCATCATCGCTTACACAGCCAAACAGATAATGCCGCCCCAAATCCATATACATATCCTGAATAAGAGTCGCTACACGCCCGGTCGAAAGCTGTTTGATGTCGATAATTTGCCCGTTGTAGCCGTCCAATATTCGGTTGAAGTCCGTCCAAGTCTTACCCCCATCCATGCTGCGGCACGCCCACACGTCGAGTTTGCACCGGGGATCAGGCTTGCCGAGTTCGTTGTTCCATTCATAGAAGCTGCTTCCCTGCTCCATATATAGCATGATGAGAACGCCGCTCTTGGTCTGAAGCATAATCGTCCCATGCTCCCACCGCTGAGGCACAGTTCCATCCGGCATTTTGATCTGGCGAGGTTCCGACCACGTTTTACCATCATCGCTGCTGATTTGAATTCCCTCATTGTCGACAGCGGCAAGCTTCCCATCATTTAGATTAATAACCCAGGCCGATGTCGCAAATGGCAGCTGTTGGCAGGCCTTATGAAGCCTCGCATTCTTGGTTGAGATATTCTCAGTCGATACTTGTGACAAAGATGAACCCACAGCAACCATAGGTATGAGAATGAATGCGAGTAAAAGTAATCTGAACATAAGCTCCCCCATTTCAATATGCAACATTTAGTTCTCCTAATCTTTACTTCGACCGATGTTGTATTCCGATGCAGCCAGAACGTTATTATAGCTTATACACATATTTAGCATGTCTGAGCGTCTCACGGGTATCCTACGAATGGAGGTGGGTATGGATAGGAAGCGATTTGACGAGGTTGAGATGAATCTGGTGCGTGAGGTGATGGAGAGCGGAGAGCTATGCCGTGCTATTGGTAACAGCATGGTAGAGCGGTTCGAAAAGGCGTTCGGGGTATATCTTGGGCGCAAGTATGTTCTTGGAGTGAGTTCAGGTACCAGCGCCAACGAAACGATGTATGCATCTATCGGGGTTGAACCGGGGGATGAGTTTATCTGCCCTGCATCGGCGCCTATTTTTGTTTCCTTCCCTGTGATTGGGTTGGGGTGCGTTCCTGTGTTTGCAGATGTGGACCCCCGTACCCTAATTATTGATCCTTATGCAATCGAAGAACGGATTACATCCAAGACAAAAGCCATCGTAGTGGTGCATCTATTCGGTCAACCGGCACAGATGGACGAGATAATGGCAGTTGCGAAGAGACACAACTTGAAGGTGCTCGAAGACTGCTCACAATCTTATGACAGTCTCTATAAAGGCCGCAAAGTTGGTAGTATCGGCGATGCAGCGTGCTTTAGCCTGCAGCAGTCCAAACACATGACATCAGGTGAAGGCGGCATCTTCGTGACAGATGATGTGGAGATGTATAAGAGAGCCGTACTGTTTGC
>JBAXQP010000051.1 GCA_037131655.1 bacterium
CGTATAATCTTTTTCATTAATTGCTACTCCTTACATAACTGAAAGGCAAAGTATTATGAGTTAAGTATACCTACACTAAAGCAGAGCAACTTTAGGAAATTGAGCGAAATTAGTAAAAAACCAGAACATACTTGACCTAAAAGGTCAAGTATGTGGATAGAGATAGAGGGCTAAGTAAGAAGCACGAAGAATATTTTTTTAAAGGGAGATTTGTCTCGTCAAGTAGGTGTAGCTTTTAGAGGCTTGGGGGAGGGTGTCGCATTCGACTGAAATGACCCCATCATAATTGGCGGATTTCAGGACAGAGATAATGCCGGGCATATCGACCATTCCGTCGCCGACTCCAACACCTACTCTTGTACCGGTAACATGACCGCGTTCGTGGAGTTGTGTTACGGGAATGTCTTTGGCGTGAACGTGAATGACGCGATCGACTACGTTTTGAAGCATCTCCACAGGGTTGTTTCCAGCCAGAAATGAGTTGCCGGTATCGAAATTCACTCCTAACTCGGAACTTGAGAAACGTTTGAGCAATTTTAGAAGCATATCCGGACGTGTGGTTAACTTATTATGAAGTTCGATCGCTATTTTAATGCCTTTGGAATTCGCGTGCTTGATAATAGTATCAAGGCTTATGCACATGATATCGAAGGCGTCATCAAGTGTCATCCAATCTGTTGGAAGAGGGCCTTCGTCGGACATTACGATTGGGCACCCGACTTCTGCAGACCAATCGATGGCTTTATTTAAAAACGGTACACCGATTTGAGGGATTAAAAGACTTGTATGGGCATCTAAGGCAGAGAATTTTAGACCCAGATGCTCTAATCGCTGCCTGGTTTTTGAGACGTTTGATTTCGCGGTATCGATATGATGATAAGGTGATGATGTCTCAACGCTTAAGTGACTGTTAATTTTTACCGTCACATCGGTAAAGACGAAACATTCGACGTACTCATATCCCGCCTTTCGGGCTTGTTCAAGACCAGCCTCAAAGCTCATATTTTCAGTACGCGCAAATTCCAGATTAATGCCGGGCTTCATCATAAAACAACAACCTTGGCTAACTGCATTTAGGAAGGATAGGGGCCTCCCCGACCGAGTATGTTACACCTTGCTAGTAAGATTGGGCAAGGAGTCATTAAATATATTCCTCATTTATACTTGTGTGTGAATACAAAACAAGGTATAATTTACTTTACAATTAAACCGTTAGCGCAACTGGCGAAACTAGGATTTAACCTAATGGGAGCGCTGATCGAGCGGTGAGTATCTGCCGAACGCCTGGGCCTTTATTATAAGCGCTTAGGTGTTTTTTTCATTTTGGGGAGGTGATAATGGTTAAACGAGCAATTTTGAGTGTGTCGGACAAAACAGGTTTGAAAGAGTTTGCTACTGGGCTTGTAAGCATGGATGTTGAGCTTCTAAGTACTGGCGGGACTGCTAAGTTCTTACGAGATGCGGGACTTAAGGTAACGGATGTCTCTGAAGTAACGGGCTTTCCTGAAATGATGGAAGGTAGGGTGAAAACCCTTCATCCTCGTATCCATGGAGGTATTCTTGCCGATCGTAGAAAGCCGGAGCATATGGAAGCGATTAAGGCGCAAAATATCGAGCCTATTGATTTAATTGTTGTTAATCTCTACCCGTTCGCACAAACGATATCCAAACCAGATGTCACCCTCGATGATGCGATTGAAAACATCGATATCGGCGGGCCATCACTCGTTCGAGCGGCAGCCAAAAATTTCCAAAGTGTTGCGGTAGTTGTCGACCCTGCGGATTATGATGTTATCCTGGAAGAATTAAAGAGTTCAAAACAGGTCAGTTATGAACTCAGGTCACGTTTAATGGCAAAAGCTTTTAGCCACACTGCTGCTTATGATGCCTTAATTGCAAATTATTTCAACAACCAATTCGATCCGGAATATCCATTTCCTTCAACTCTTACACTTTCTTACAAGCGCGAACAGACGATGCGTTATGGTGAGAATCCTCATCAGAAGGCGGCATTTTATAGTGATGCCATTCAGAAGGAAGCAGGAATTGGTTCGGCGAAGCAGTTGTGGGGTAAGGAACTCTCGCACAACAATCTTTTAGATGCAGATGCGGCGTTAGAGTTAGTCCGTGAATTTAGTGAACCTACAGTTGCAATTATTAAACACACCAATCCTTGTGGGTGCGCTACGGCTTCGGCGATCCCTGAAGCCTTTTTGAAAGCGAAAGCTGCCGATCCTACTTCAGCGTTCGGTGGCATTATTGCTTCAAATCGACCGATTGACGCCTCAGCGGCTGAAGTGATTTTGGAGAAGGGTAATTTCTTCGAAGTAATTATTGCCCCTGACTTCACGGATGAAGCTTTCAAGATGATAACCAAGAGGAAGGGATGGGGGCTTGACGTTCGGTTGATGAAAGTAGGCGAGTTTGGGCCATCTCAAAGCGGCTTTGCGCTGAAGTCGCTGAACGGCGGTATTCTCTACCAATCGCGCGATTTAGAGCAGCTTAATACAGATACTCTTCAATGCGTTACCGAGCGACAACCGAGTGAAGAGGATAAGACGGACCTCGCTTTCGCTTGGGCGATTGTAAAACATGTTAAATCAAACGCAATTGTTTTGGTTAAGAACCGTCAATTGATTGGCGTGGGAGCCGGTCAGATGAATCGAGTTCGTTCTGTCCGTTTGGCATTAGAGCAAGCAGGGGATGAAGTAACTGGCTCGGTAATGGCTTCCGATGCTTTCTTCCCGTTCCCTGACAGTATTGAAACGGCAGGAAGCGCAGGGGTCAAGGCGGTTATTCAGCCAGGTGGTAGTAAGAAAGATGTAGATGCGATTCAATCCTGCAATCAGACTGGGATGGCCATGCTCTTTACAGGAATTCGACATTTCAGGCACTAAATGCCTGCTTTTACCACTATTTACTGTGGATTAGCCTTGACGGTTTCGAATAAAAGCGTTAAAATAGAGTAGGAATTCATATTCGAGGAGTTATCGCTCGATGCAAAAAAAGCAAGTCGATGCAGTTGCTATTGCTGTTATCTTTCTTGGGATAATCGCAATTGGTGTTCTGATTTATATGAGTAACAATAATTTACCCCCGCCTTTGGGTAATCCACAGGTGGTCAATACCACGCCAATCACAAAACCAGTGATTGTTCCTGGTCAAGCCGCTCCTACTATGGGAGGCATGGGGGGGCCGTCTGGCCCGACTATGCCTGGCCCAATGCCTGGTGGACCGACCTCAGGTATGCCGCCGACTGGTCGCTAATAGGTTTTGTTCAATTATTTTTGTTGCCTAAGCTTATTCTTTCATTAACAAGTCTGGACTAAGTTTGCCCAGGCTTGTTAATGTCTAATCTGTTTGCTTTGGTAGGTATAATTACTTTACTTAAAGCAGAGACTTTACTCTGAATGTCAAATGTTTCAAGTGGAAAGGATGGTTGAAGCCAATGGCGATGCCACCTGTATTGAATGTAGGTTTTTATAATTTCGTGTTAACTGATAAGATAATCGCTATGGTAAGCAGCGAGTCTGCCCCTATGCGACGCTTAATCCAAAACCTTCGTAAAGAAGGGAACCTCATTGATGCCACTCAAGGTAGACGAACTAAAAGTATCATTTTTACGAATGGTAGTCAGGTTGTTATCTCGGCGATTTCACAAGAGACGCTCGCAAAGCGACTTGGCAGCGCAGAGATAACATTAGAAGAGGATTAACTAAGAATTTCTCGATTTTGAGGGTAGGTTATTTTCCTAAAGGGAAGTGAATGCAAAATTGAGATTATTCATTTGAGAAAAGTGAAGTTAGGAAGGGATCATGAGGGGGACTTTAGGAGCTCCAATGTTTTTCGTCCGTAGCCTTCTAAGTCGGTTCGGGCGTGATATGGGTATCGATCTTGGTACCGCTAATACACTTGTGCATGTGCAGGGCAAAGGCATTTTATTGCGTGAGCCGTCTGTCGTTGCGATTAACCGTGATACCAAAGAAGTGCTTGCTGTTGGAGAAGAGGCGAAGCGTATGCTTGGCCGAACCCCTGCCAGCATCATCGCCATTCGACCTCTAAAAGATGGCGTTATCGCTGATTTTGACCAAACCGAGAAGATGATTCGTTACTTCATTAAAAAAGTGAATCGACGAAATTGGGCGCCTCCTCGGGTTGTCGTTGGAATTCCAAGTGGTGTTACAGAAGTTGAAAAGCGAGCTGTTACAGAAGCAACTAAGAAAGCCGGTGCCAAAGACGCTTATCTTATCGAAGAACCGATGGCGGCTGCGATAGGCGCAGGTCTTCCGGTATCCGAACCAACCGGATCAATGATTGTCGATATCGGTGGTGGGACTGCCGAAGTTGCTGTGATTTCGTTATCGGGTATTGTGCACAGTAAAAGCATCCGCATTGCTGGAGATGAGATTGACGAAGCCATTGCTTCCTATGTGAGACGCGCTTATAATCTTTTTATTGGCGAACGTACTGCTGAATTTGTCAAAATCGAGATTGGAAGCGCTTTCCCTCTTGAGCAAGAGATTTCGTTGGAAGTCAGAGGTCGCGATCTTATCTCAGGACTTCCTCGAGCTGCAATCATTAGTTCACAAGAGGTGCGTTCGGCGATTTCCGAACCACTTAATGCGATTGTTGATGCAGTGAAACTTACTCTTGAGGCAACGCCTCCCGAACTAGCGGCTGATATTATGAATAGCGGAATCGTTTTAGCTGGTGGTGGAGCTTTATTGCGAGGGTTTGATAAGCTTTTAACCCGAGAAACGGGAATGCCGGTCGTCATTGCTCCTGACCCTTTAAGCTGTGTTGTTATTGGGACTGGTCAAGTATTGGATGAACTTCATTCCAATCCGGCATTGCGAAAAGTTTTAGTAAGCGCCAGTCAATATTGATTTTTTTCTGCTAAGTTAAAGTCGAAATAGTAATTCCGCTCAAATCAGGTACTTTCCATGACGCGTTTTCGTGATTGGGTTGTATTGGTATCTTTGATAATAGTAGCCGCAATCTATGGCGGCTGGCATCAGCGATGTGTTTCGCATAATCGAAGCGAGCCATTAGCAGGTGCTGTACGTGCTATTTTTATGCCTCTGCGGCATTCTGTTCATGGATCTTCTCGTTCTACATTAGATTTTCTCTATGGTGTAACTCATTCACGCCAATTGGTTCGACAGAAACGTTCTCTCGAAACCGATGTGAAAAAAGCTGGCCTCCAAAAACCCCTTTATGAAGAACTCCGACTTGAAAATGTACGCTTACGTAAGGCGCTTGCATTTAATCAGATAAACCGAAACAATTGGATACCTGCTGAGGTAATCGATGCTGACCTTTTCCAATTCACTATAACAATTGGCTGCGGAAGTCGGCAAGGGGTGAAAATTGGGTCCCCAGTGATGGGGCTTGATGGATTGGTTGGTCAAGTTATCACGGTGGGAGCTAGCACGTGTCAGGCGATGCTTATTATTGCGCCCGAATTTAGTGTCGGAGGAAGGGTTCAAAGAGGAGATTCTCGGTCTATTGGTATCTGTCAGGGTAAGGGAGACAGGTATCTTAAATTTAATCGCCTTACACCAGGCGCCGACATTAATGCAGGAGACTTGGTAGTAACATCCGGACTTAGCGAAATCTATCCGAAGGGTTTGGTTATTGGTCGTGTCTATCGCGTTTGGAATGACTCTGTGTATAATGAGCCGAAAGCGTTCGTGACCCCTTCGGCAAATGTTGATCGACTGGAAGAGGTATTTGTTCTAAAGTGAATGAAATTGGATGGCGTTATGGATGGGTAACAGTACTGGCGCTGTTTCTCGCTGTTGTTTTTCAACCACTCGTCTATGATTGGCTAAGCATAGGCATCTACGTACCCGATACTATTCTTATCACTATGCTCTGTTGTTCACTTATGAGCAACCGTTCTACCGGCGCCTTCTTGGGTTTTGTTGCGGGTTTCTTATATAGCGCAACGGTTGTTGGTAAGACGATCCCTGAATTCTGCATTAGCATGAGTGCAGCAGGGTTTTGGGCCGGTTGGGTTCCTGTATGGATACGAAGAGAGTATATTTTCACTGCCGTCTTGGTGGTATTTAGCGGTACGATTATCGCAGAGACGACATTTTTACTCCTGCATCCTGGTAATCTGATGTTTGTATCATGGATGAAGGCAACCTTCATCAAAGCGGTGTACAACGGTGTCATAGCGATTCCGACATACGCCCTCTTGAAGCGGTTCGTACCGCAAGCAATAAGTTAGTTTTTAAGGAGAAGTACTGCCTTATGTCGCAGATGGTTATGAATTCACATCATGGCTCAAGAAGCCTTTACGATATGGCTGTTGAGCAGTTAGATATTGCAGCCCATTACCTTCAATTAGATCCTGGCATCCACGAAGTTCTCAAGTTCCCCAAAAGAGAACTTTCTGTGAATTTCCCCGTTCAAATGGATGATGGTTCTCTACGTGTCTTTTCCGGTTATCGCGTGCAGCATAACACGTCATGCGGTCCGGCAAAGGGCGGTATTCGATATCATCCTAGTGTAACTCTCGAAGAAACACGCGCTTTGGCTATGTGGATGACTTGGAAGTGCGCAGTTGTAAATATCCCCTACGGTGGCGCAAAAGGCGGAGTTATTTGCGACCCAAAGCAGTTATCTATCCGTGAGATCGAGAATCTTACCCGGCGTTATATCACTGAAATCAACATGCTCATCGGTCCCAACTCAGACATCCCGGCGCCTGATATCGGCACCAATCCTCAGGTGATGGCGTGGATTATGGATACCTATAGCATGCACAAAGGCTATACGGTTTCTGCAGTCGTTACTGGCAAGCCGATTGCTATTGGAGGGTCGGAAGGCCGTGTTGAAGCAACAGGCCGTGGTGTTACAGTCGTTGCAGCCATGGCGGCTAAAGCTAAAGGTATGAGTCTGGAAGGCGCTAAAGTTATTGTCCAGGGATTTGGTAATGTTGGAAGCACGACTGCCAAACTAATGGATGAAGCCGGCGCTATCGTTGTCGGTGTTAGCGATGCAATCGGCGGTATCTATAACCCAAACGGAATTCCTATCTCCCGAGTAATCCACTGCGCGGGCAAAGAAGGCTGTCTTAGCGCCTACCGGGATGCCGAAAAGGTTACAAATGAAGATATGCTCGAACTCCCGTGTGACATTCTTGTCCCTGCGGCTATAAGTGAGCAAATTCATGAAGATAACGCTACAAAGATAAAAGCGAAGATCATCGTAGAAGGCGCAAACGGACCAACCACCCCTCAAGCCGACCGTATCCTCAACGACCGCGGCATCTTTGTTGTTCCCGACGTTTTGGCCAACGCAGGCGGCGTCATCGTTTCCTATTTCGAATGGGTGCAAGACCTTCAGGCCTTCTTCTGGAGCGAGGGTGAGGTTAATCAAAAGCTCGAGATGATCATTTCCCGCGCCTATAACGCAGTCACAGAGGTTGCTGATAAGCATAAAGTAGACCTCCGAACTGCTGCCTACATCATCGGTGTAGACCGAGTTGCCCAAGCAACAAATATCAGAGGCATCTATCCATAGAAGTTAATTAAGTTAATAGGGCGGGTACGCAGTACCCGCCCTATTTTTGTTTTATACCCCAAATCCGCTTCCCTGAGTAGGCCGAAGTCGTCCCCTGTGTGGCATATATTACTTATCAAACAATATGGTGAGGGCGCGTACTAGGTCGTCTATCCTGAATGGTTTGGCGATGGCGGCGATGAAGCCGTAGTCGCGATAGTTTGCCATGATTGGGTCGTTGGCGTAGCCGCTGAAAACGATGGCTTTGATGTTCGGCTCGATCTCTTTGAGCTTTTCGATTGTTTCTTTGCCGCCTAATCCTCCTGAGATGGTCAGGTCTAAGAGAACCCCATCGAAAGGCTGCCCTTGTGTGATTGCTTCTTCAAAGAGGGCTACTGCTTCCGCTCCATTTTTTGATAAACTAACTGTACAGCCCAGATGTTTAAGGCTGGCTTCTGCGAGATATCGCAATATTTCCTCATCATCCATCACAAGAATTCTTCCTTTGAAGATTGGTTTAGTGGAAGTTTTCTCTAGGATAGCCTTTTCAGCCGCCGCTTTGGTTGTTGAAGGCAGATAGAAGGTGAAAGTCGTGCCTTTTCCCAATTCGGAGCGAACTTCGATATGGCCATTATGACGGCGGATAATCGAGTGAACGGTGGTTAGACCTAAACCTGTGCCAGTCGCTTTTGTAGTGAAGAAGGGATCAAAAAGCCTATCCAGAATTTCCGGTGGGATCCCATTGCCCTGGTCGATAATTTCGACACTGACATAGTTTCCGGCTTGCAAGGGTAGGGTGGAGACGGAATCAATCACAACATTCCTGGCTTGAAGGAAGATTGTGCCGCCTGCGGACATGGCTTGGGAGGCGTTGATGACTAGGTTTTCGATCACCTGGCTAATTTGACCATGATCGGCTTCAACAGGCCATAAATCCTCATCGAACGAAAACTCGCAATTAGTTTTCGAACCATGAAGCACAAACAGGACTGCTTCATGGAGTAATTGTTCCATTGACGTAACCTGTTTGACGGGTGCGCCGCCTTTTGAGAAGGTCAGAAGCTGTCTGGTCAAGTCGCGGGCGCGTTCGGTGGCATTTTCAGCAGCTTCCAACAATCCGCGTTCCTGTTCAGCAATATAGGGCATCATGGAGACCAGAGAGACGCTTCCCATGATAACCGCAAGGATATTGTTTAAGTCGTGAGCAAGACCGCCTGCAAGCAAACCAAGCGATTCGAGTTTGCTGATGTTAGCGATCTCCTGCTCAAGCCGATGCTGTTGAGTAATGTCGTTAAAGATACACACTGCGCCTGTTATGTGATGATCTTGGTCGGTAATGGGAGTAGTTCTTTCTGAGATAAGATGTTCAATGCCGTCATGCCCGGTCAGCCAAGAGTGACGTATGACGTTATAGTTGAGACTATTTAATGCAGCTTTAAACCCATCCTTTCTTGGCTTGCGAGTTTTCTCGTCAGTGGTTGAATAGATATCTGATGCTAGCTTTCCGATCGCTTCATCCTGTGAAACACAAAGGAGTAGTTGGGCGACTTGGTTAATCAGAATAATTTTGCCATCGGTATCGGTGGCGATAACTCCTTCACCAATCGAACGGAGGGTGGTAGCAAGCCGTTCTTCACTTGCCTGAAGATCCCTAATCGCATTTGCAAGCGACAGCTCGGCTTGTTTGCTCGCGGTGATGTCGAGCACGGTGCCGAATACCCTTGATAAATGTCCTTGTGTGTCGTGCTCGATATCTGTTTCAGCGCGGATATGTTTCTCGGAGCCGTCAGCCATGATTAATCTTGTCTCGATATTGAATCCAATCCCATTTACCATAGCTTGTTCATAGGCAGCGCTAAAACTTTTTCTGTCATCAGGATGAACCATCTGGATGATTTGTGCACGAGTGGGAATCTTGTTCCCCACATGATCGAGTCCGTGAATATGAAACATTTCCTTGGACCAGGTGAGCTGTTTGGTCCTGAGGTTGTACGAGAAGTTGCCAAGGTGTCCTTGTTCTTGCGCTTGCTCCATCTCACGTTCTGCTTTTCTCATGCCGGTTACATCGAGAACAGCTCCTGTGAGACCGATGACAATTCCGTTTTCGTTATGAAGAGGTTCCAATATGGATTGGAAGTATTTCATTTCACCGTTTAGTTCATAAGATAACAAGCCTTCTGCGCCCTCATCTTCACTGATAGCCTGTTTCATGAATGCGGTTAGGTTTTCTCCATGAGGAGCCATTAACTCCATCGTCGTTTTACCAATGATGTCAGTTGTGGGGAAGTATATTTTGGGATTGTAGACCCAAGTGTATTTCAGATCCTTATCGAGGTTAAAAGCGGTAATGGGGAAACGCAGGAAAGCAACTCGCAGCCGCTCTTGGTTGATGCTCAAATTCTCAAGAGCGTATTTAAGCGCCTCTTGCGACTTCTTTTGCTCAGTCACATCGCGGATTATGAGGATAACGGTTAAGACTTTCCCCTCGGCATCGCGCAAGATACCACTGCTGTAGCTTCCAATCCAAAATACGTTTGTATCCGTATGAAGAAGTCCAACCTCGTAGGCAGTAAATGTTTCACCACGCAACGCCCTGTCGAGGGGGCGTTCCTCAGGGAGAATGAGGGTACCGTCAAGATGTTGGAACTGATAGGTATCCGGATAACCGATATTTTCCTGATGAACTTCCTCCAGAGTTATACCATGCATCCGCATCGCAGGCGGGTTGATCATTTCAATGAGACCATTAGCATCCGCGATGATTAGTCCATCGGATATACAGTCGACAATGCCTGTCACGCGATTGTAGAGAAGGTTTAACTGTGCCTGGTTTTCACGTTCGTTTGTAATGTCCAGGGATGTATGAACCGCGCCGGCTAGTGTTCCATCGGCATCATAGATTGGTACAGTGCTGACTGATAGCCAGATTCGTTCACCCGATAATGTGTCTATGTAATAGACTTCTCCATTAACTCGTTCACCTCGCAAGGCGCGAGCAGTTGGTAATTCAGAATCAGCGTAAGGCACTCCACTTGGCCTGATTGGAAGGCGTTGGCGTTCACTCACATGAAAATTGGAGCCACCGTGAAGCATTATAAACGTGTTCAAAGCGCTGTTGTTTGCCTTTAATACATTCATGTTTATATCATAAAGAATGATATTAGCCGGCATGGTTTCGAAAAGGGCTTCAAGCTCTGCTGCTTGAATTTCAGCGCGTAGATAGGCTTCTTCAAGCATCAGGTTGGCTTCTTTTTCAGTGGTAACGTCATTCATTGTCAAAAGGGCGCAGATAGGTGCGCCTGCTTTATCCCGCACTAATGTGCCACTGAAGATGACATCACATTTTTCTCCCGAAGCTTTATGGACTACTTGAGCTTCAAAACTTTCGAGTATTTCACCCCTAAGAATCCGTTGTAATGGCCTTCCTTCAGTTGGCAATACGTTGTTATCGATGTCTCTCATCTCATAGAATTCGGCGATATAGTTCACATGCCGTGCTTGTTCGTATTCTTCTCTGTGAGGGTAGATACTTAGTGAGGAAGGATTTCTCATTAAGACATTACCGTCCAAGTCGGAGATCACGATGCCTTCCGCCATTGCGTTAAATACGGCTGAAAATGTGCTGTTCGCCTCTTCTAACTGGCGCTCAGTCTCGCGGATTGATGTGATGTCGGTAAATGCGGTAACAACTTTTTGAATTTCCCCTTTCTCATCCTTGATCGGCGCGGCGCTCGTAGAAACCCAAGTTACCTTTCCATCTTTATCAGGGATACCAACGACTACAGCTTCGACAGTTTCGCCCCTAAGAGCTCGAGCAGTTGGGGGCATTTCCATATCCATAGGTTGACCATCTACCGCTCTAAATTCTCTCGATTTAACCCGCTCCTGTAACGGAAGCATCATATCCTTATCCGTATAACCCATGAGCTGTTGTGCGTACGGATTTAGCATTTGGATAGTCCCGTCAGCGTCATGGATAAATACACCGGTGGGAATTGAATGGAGAATAGCTTCCATCTCAGCCGCTTGGCGTTGCAGTTGTTCCCTTGCAGCTCGTCTTTCCTCGCGGACTTCAGTCAAAGGGGTGCGATCTTGAACCGTGAGCACAGCACAAATTGGATTTCCGGATTTATCACGTGCTAAATTACCTGTAAAGCGAACCTCTCGCCATTCTCCGGTTGCTTTATGAATAATGCGCGCCAAATAACGATGATGTCTTTCGCCGCGTAAAACGCGCGTTAACAGACCATCATCAAAAGGAACTAATTCTCCATCAGGATCGCGCATCTCATAGAATTCTTCTGCTTCCCTTAAATCAAGTGTTTTGAATACAGTTTCGCTGTGAGGATAAGCGCTTAAAGCTATATTATTAGTTGTGATAGTCTTCCCGTTTAAATCAGTAATGATAATGCCATCTATCATCGAATCGACGATGGCATCTAACTGTCGTTCAGTAGGTAGCTGATGGGAATCTTCGGATAAGGAGGATGAAGTTGTGGGATGCTTGTCTTTACTTACAGGCAAATCAAGTATATCTAGAAGAGCTTCGATTTCAGAAGCCGCTTGTCTTTTTAGATCATCAGGGCAATCTTTCAATATTGAGGCTAATTTTCTAACTGCGAGCATTTGCTCTTCAAACTTATACGAGACATCGTCTTTATCTCGAGCATTCCCCTTATCCATTCCATCCTCCAGACTGGGCTTGAAACATCATGTGAATATCATGTGTAAGCTTCTTAGCTGTATGAAACATGAGACATCAGGATTAAACAATAACAGCCTAACCTTCTTATTTATACCTTTTGCATCATAACATATACTGAAGATGACAAATAATATTTGGACAATAC
>JBAXQP010000052.1 GCA_037131655.1 bacterium
CCACCGGGTCGCGGATGGACTTCAGCATGAGAACTGTCAATTTCGCCCATCATCATATTCAAGAGGTCGGCGAACTCATTGCGGGTGCTTACTCCTTCGAGAAGAGGCTCATAATGAGCGCGAATGGCAGCCCAGTCGCGACCGTGGAAGTTGGCATCATAATACCAGCGGTTGATCCCAGACCAGTACTGCGCAAAGGCAGCTTTCAATTCGAGGCGAGCATCTACCTGCCAGTTGGCAACAAACTTAACCTCTGAAAGGTTGTATTTGTCCAGATCCATCATCCACATCTTTCTTCCGGCAATCAGCATGGCCCGCTTTCCGTCGGGTAACACACGCATGAGCGAAATATCGCCCCTGGTAGTGCGTCGTTTGCTGTCCTTGCCATCGAATGTGAGTGACCATACATCGCCATTATTGATGTAGATAATCGTTCCGTCAGACAGGATGTTGAGGTCGCCGCTTGGATTTAGCCCATTGTGCTTGCGGATGCGCAAGTTGATATCTTCAAAGTCAATATCAACTTTGACGGCCGCATTATCTTTGGGCATATCGAGCTTCATTTCGAGATCAGCGACTACTGCAGGTTCTCTCTTAAGAGGAACGACATAGAGGCCGAAACCCTGACGATCTCCCTGGAAGAAAAGATATTTCCCATCGGGTGACCATTTCACTTGACTGTGATTAGTCTTAAGGCGAGTGATGTTGACCGCAGCGCCGCCTTTAACCGGCGATATCCAGACATCAGCGATATTATTAGCTGCAGTGTTGATATATGCCACCCACTTCATATCCGGAGAAAAGGTGAACTCAGTCTGCATCCCTTGCCAACTGCCGGTTCCAGGGATGTCCAGAACCTTGACGGCAGTTCCACCTTCGATAGGCATCATATAAAGGCCTTCGTCGCAGACCCAGAAGGCAACTTTTTTGTCATCCGGCGTGATCTGCGGGTTGAACACATCGCCGCTTGCCTTGAAGCGCAACTTCACTTCCTGCGTTTCTGGGTTCATTTCAAACAGACTAAGCGGTCCTTCTCGATCGGAGACGAAGAAGATTTTCTTGCCATCTTTCGTCCAATTGAAGTCACCATCCCACCCCGCGTTATCGGTCAGTCGAGTTGCATCATCGGGATTGCGCTTTTTTGACTTTTCGACAGGGACTGTCCAGAGGTCGCTGTTAACTCGGAAGAGAATTGTTTTGCCGTCGGACGATGGTTCCGCTTCTTCGACGCCTTCGGTAACGGTTTCACGGTGCAAGCTATTTTCTTTGTCATCAGTTGCCGCAAAAATCGCGAGTTTGACAGGTTCTTTGGCGCCTTTTTTAAGAAGATAGATGCTGTCGTAATACTCAAAAACAATATCACCGGTTTGGCGAGCAACCGATGGCCACTTCACCGAATCGCCTACGAATTTCGTAATCTGTCGCCCACGTCCATTTAGATCGAATGCCCATAAATTGGGGGTTCGAGCAGCGTTGTCAACGTTTTTGGTTGGTTTTTCGAAGAAGTTGGCCTTCGTCGGTGTGGCTTGACCGGTGGCAACACTGATTATCGTGCGTCCATCCGGTAGGAACTTTGGCCAAAGGTGCTGACCATCTGTTTTTGTGACTTCGTGTCGTTTGCCGGTTTCACGTGCGATGGTCCATATTTGAGCTGACGCTGAACCACGATAACGCGGGCGTATCCAAGGGAAGCCATACTTTTGGTAGGTAACATTTTTGCCATCAAGAGAATAAGATGCGTACGTTGCCCCTTTAAATTCCGTGCCTACCACATAGGTTCGGAGCGTATTTACGTCTATTTCATACATTGCGAGGTCTGGGACATCACGATAGGCGCTGAAGATAATTCGCTTTCCGTCCGGCGACCAGTCGGTTGCTCGTTCATCGCTTCCGTGAAAAGTCATCTGCCTAGGTGTGCCGCCTTCTGTCGGAACAATGAAGGCATCATAGTTGCCAGTTCTTAACGAGCTGAATGCGATCCACTGCCCGTCAGGTGAAAAAATAGGAATTGTATCCTGCTCGACATTATCAGTAAGGCGAACAGCGTGTCCGCCAGATGAAGGAACTGTCCAAATATCGCCTTGATAAACAAAGGCGATCATCTTCCCATCAGAACTGATAGCCGGTTTGCGAGGTGAGATAATCGGCTTTTCAGACGGTGTATCAAGCTGCGCAAAAGCGATTCCTATGGTTAATATGATAAGAATAAATACAGGGATACTCAATTTCGGCTTAAACATTTTAATACCTTCCTATTTAACAGACAACTTTTACTTTTGAAGTTTCTTCATTAAGACATCGACAGCAGCTTCGAGCTGTGGATCTCTGCCTGCTTTCCAATCCTCGTAAGTTACGTCGACATAGATGTCCGGTTTTTCACCGTCATTTTCTATTGTGGTACCGTCTAGTCGATAGGAACCGGCAATCGGTAAACGAGCGCCTGCGCCTGAACCCTCGAGTAGTGGGAAGCCGGTTGTCCAGATTACTGAACCAGATGTCGGCATTCCAACGATTGTCGCCAATCCCGTTTGCTTCATGAGATAGGTGAAAAGCTCGGCATCCGAGAAGACAGGTTCGGCGATAACCACTGCCATCGGTTTAGCCCATGAGCGAACAGGAGTTTGTATAGGTTTGGAGTGTCGAGCGGTTGAATAGCCATAGGGTTTAATCGCCAAATAGCTCACGATAGTGTCCGCCACATAACCGCCGCCGTTGAAGCGGACATCAATAATAGCGGCATCCTTACCTACTACTCGTTCGTAAAATTCACGTTCAAAGAGTATAAGACCGTCTTCACCCATTGATGGAATATGCAGATAAGCAATGCGACCACCGCTGCGCTCATCGACTAGCATTCGGGCGCGTTTCATATTGTTCTGATAAGGGACCGGTCCCCAACCGCCAGGATCTTTATAAGTGACTTTACGCGCGCCTTCTTTGACGGGCTTGCTATTGACCAACAGCTCCAAGTCTTTGCCGGAGTAGTCGTTAAGCATCAGGAATAGATTCTCATCAGTCTGCACCGGGTGCCCGTTGACTTCGAGCACGAATTCGCCGGGGGTTAGCTTGGTTTTCTCATATGAACCAGGAGATCCATCAGGAACTTCCAATATTCGAAGGCCAGGGCCATCGTAGTTGTAATCAAAGTAGAACCCAAGCGTTGCGGTTGAGGGAGGAGTTGGCTCGCCGCCACCAGCGCCGGCTTCCGCATGGGAGGCATCGAGTTCGGCAAGCATTGAAAACAACAGTTCTCCGAACTCAACTCTCGTCCCCATCCAAGGTAGCAAGTCTACATATTTCTTTAGAATGGCATTCCAATCGCGTCCTTGGAAATTTTCATCATAGAAGCTGCGGTTATAGCCTCGCCATAGCTGGTTGAGCGTTGCCATGCGCACTTGCAGGGTGTCATATTGCCAATTGCCGGCAAAAGCGATTTGTTCAAGGCTGTTCTTATCCAAACTGAGTGTTTGAATAGCGCCGTTCTTAGTTAAAATCAGCTTTTTCCCATCCGGCATGACGTGAAGGGAAGTGACATCGCCGTCTTTGGTTAGGCGCTTTGTGTCTTTGCCATCAAAGGAAGTTGACCAGGTGTTGCCGTCAGAGATGAAATATAGCGTGCCGTCGGCGCCGACAGTCAGGCTATTGTCTGAGCTTTGCGAAGTTAGTCTTCTGACGCGCAGTTCGATATCGGTAAAATCAATCTCGACCTTAACCGGCGCGTTATCTTTGGGCATGTCAAGCTTTAATTCGATGTCCTCAACCGTCGCTTCCTCACGCTTTAAAGGAACCAAAAAGACGCCCCATCCGCCATGATCTCCTACGAAGTAAAGATACTTGCCATCAGGTGACCATACCGGTTGCAAGTGGACGTTATTGTATTTTGTAATGTTAAAGGGTTTGCCGTCTTGCAGGGAGGCGATCCAGACGTCAATAGCTCCAAATTCGCCTAAAGTTGTAAAGGCGACCCATTGCGAATCAGGTGAAATCGAGAAAGCGAACTTATCTTCTGCTTTTATGCCTATCTCGGGACGATCGACCGCTTTAACGGCATCTCCGCCTTCAACCGGTATCGTATAAATCCCTTCGTCTGTCACAAAGAATGCGATCCGTTTGCCATCGGGTGTGACTTGCGGGCTAAAGATATCGCCTTCCTTTTTAAACATTCGCTTGATAGCCTGAGTTTGTATATCAAGCTCGAATAGACTTAAAGGACCTTCGCGATCGGAGACGAAGAATACCTTTTTGCTATCTTTTGACCAGCAGAAATCGCCATCATAGCCGGGATTGTTCGTAAGGCGAGTGGCCTCATCGGCATTGCGCTTTTTGGACTTCTCGACAGGGATGCTCCAAAGCTCGCTTTTACTGCTGAAGACGATAGTTTTTCCATCAGGCGAGACTTGCGCGTCCGAAGCGCCATTCCTGACGACTTCTCTTCTAAGGGTATTCTCCTTGTCATCGCCGGGCGCATATATCGTTACCTTGACGGGTTCCTTAGAACCTTTCTTTAGGAGATAAATGCTGTCGAAGTATTCAAAGGCTATATCCCCCGTGTTGCGAGCAACTGAAGGCCATCGGACAGAGTCGCCGACGAACTGGGTCAATTGGCGGCTATTGCCTTCGAAGTCGAATGCCCATAGGTTAGGGGTTCGGAGAGGATTATCAACAAACTTAGTCGGTTTCTCGCCGAGCTTTCGGGTGGAAGGAGTAAGTTCCCCTGTTGCCATGCAGATGACAGTCTTGTTATCGGGTAAGAATTTCGGCCAAAGGTGCTGTCTCTCATCTTTTGAAAGCTGCTGTCTCTTGCTGGTTGCAAGATCAATAACAACCACTTGCCCAATAGCTGAACCGTTAGCGCGGGGTCGTTGCCATGTTCGGCCTTTGCGGCTAATCACCAGCTTTTTACCATCAGGCGAAAAAGAGGGGCAGGTCACTTTGTAGAAATCGTCAGCTATCTTACGATACTTGAGAGTCTTGATATCGGTAATGAAAAATCCCACATCGGGTCTATCACGAGAGCCGATAAAGAGAATGGATTTGCCATCGGGTGACCAATCAGCTGCGGTCTCATTTTCACCGCTAAAAGTAATTTGCCGCGGATTTCCACCGGTTGAGGGCATGACAAAGATATCCGCGTTTCCGTTACGATAGGAAGTGAATGCAATCCAGTTCCCATCGGGAGAGAAGATCGGCTCGGTATCTTGTTCGACGTTATCCGTCAGCCGAAATGCACGGCCGCCTGAAGAGGGCACTACCCAGATATCGCCTTTATAAACAAAGGCGAATTTGCTCCCATCTGGACTAAGCGCTGGCCTGCGAGCGCATCTTATAGAATCATTCGTTGGTTTATCTAATTGGGAATAAGCCGCTCCAATGGCAAGCAATGCAATTATCAACCCAAACAAAGTCTTACTGAGCATCTTTTTAACTACCATGAATACCTCATCTATATGGTTGTCCCAACCCCAAAGGGGTTACATGTTTTCGAATTGCGTAGTGCGTATTACGTATTTCAAACGGGCCGATAGGCACGTCATTCCGAGCTTGTCGAGGAATCTTCCGGAAGACCCTTTGACTACGCTCAGAGTGACGTGTTCTAAGCACTACATACTACGCTTTAATTTCCAATCTTCTTCATCAAAGCGTCAACAGCGGCTTCAAGTTGGGGGTCGCGGTTGGCTGCCCAGTCGTCGTTGGTTAGGTCGACTTGAATGTCTGGCTTTTCGCCGTCATTTTCTTGCGATGTCCCATCCAAGCGATACATGCCAACGCTTGGGAAGCGTGCCCATGTGCCATCGACTAACGGGCCTGAAGGTGTTCCTATCACATAGCCTGGGGTTGGCATGCCGAGCACTACGCCGATCCCTGTCATTTTGATGTAATAGGGGAACATCTCCGCATTCGAAGCGCTGTTTTCATTAATTAATACCGCAAGTGGTTTGCCCCAAGAGTGATCGGGAGCCATGAGCGGCTTACTTCGACGAGCGGTTGTGTAAGCCCACGGTTTGACCGCAAGCCAGTCAACAATTGAACCGGCAACATAACCGCCGCCATTGAAGCGAACGTCAATAATCATCGCTTCTTTTCCTGAACCCGCTGCATAAAACTCATGCTCGAAATGTCCCAACTCGTCATAACCCATCGACGGAAGGTGCATATAACCAATCTTCCCGCCGCTTCGTTTCTCGACCAGTTGGCGATAGCGTCGCAAGCGGTTTGTATAGTTGATAACCCACAACTCGCCGCCGTTCAATCCCTTATAAGTGACTTTGCGAGCGCCTTTCTTTGTGGGGCGGTCGTTTACCAGGAATTCCAAATCTTTACCGGTCTTGTTTTTAATGATCTTATAGAGATTCTCGTCGAGTTGGACATCTTTGCCGTTGATCTGCAATACATATTCGCCGGTATTTAACTTGGCCTTTGGATAGGAACCTGGAGCGCCGTCGGGCACTTCTTTAATTCGAATTCCCGGCCCATGATAATTGTCGTCCCAGAAGAAACCTAATGACGGGAATTCATCCCCCCGAGGTCCACTACGAGCAGGACCAATCTCGGCGTGTGAAGAATCAAGCTCGCCAACCATCATGTTCAACAAATCACCGAACTCCTGATTGGTTGCTACTGCTTCGAGCTGAGGTTCATAACGTTTGCGGATTGCATCCCAATCACGGCCATGCATATTAACATCATAAAATTGGCGGTTAAGAGTGCGCCAGAGTTGTGTAATAGCTGCTTTACGCTCCAGTTTGGTATCACGCTCATAAGCTGCCGAAAACGTCACTTGATTGAACGAATTGTCTTCGAGCGTAAGCGTGTAAAGCGTGTTGCTTTTAATCACCAACAGCTTTTTGCCATCAGGAGTGAGTTCAAAGGACTGAACCCCTCCGCCGCTTGTGATACGCTTACTGTCTTTGCCGTCATAAGTGAACGATGAAATATCACCGTTGCCTATGCAATAAAATTTGCCATTTGGAGCAAGGGTTAGGCCTGCGCCGGAATGGAGTGAAATATATTTCCGAATTCGAAGTTCGATATTATCGAAGTCGATCTCGACCTTAACAGTGGATATATCCTTAGGTAGGTCGTATTTCATCTCGACATCTTCGAGAAGAGAATTCTCAGGTTTTAAAGGCAGAAGGTAAATCCCATCCTCATCACGGTTGCTTTGAAAGAAAAGATATTTCCCATCGGGTGACCACTGCGGCTGCATGTGATAGACGCTCTTTTTTGTTATGTTGACGGCTTTTCCGCCTTTAACGGGTATCACCCATAGGTTGACCGTGTATTGCTCGTCCAGAGCGTTATAAACCAGCCACTGCATATCAGGGGAGAATTCAAATTGAACTCCACCACGCCCCCAATCACCGGTACTGGGGAGGTCGACAAGCTTCGCTGCCTTTTTTGTGTCGAGCGGAATGGCATACAAGCCCTCATCCGCAACCCAGAAAGCGATTTGCTTCTTATCAGGGGTCAATTTCACCCCGAAAACATCACTTTTTGGGTTAAAGATTTTATTTACTTTGAGGGTTTCGATGTCTAATTCGAACAGGCCAATTGCCCCTAAGCGATCTGAACAGAAGTAGATTTTCTTTCCATCCGGCGACCAGCAGAAATCGCCATCCCATCCGATGTAATCAGTTAGGCGCTTTGCATCATCGGGATTACGTTTTTTAGCTTTTTCTACAGGAACACTCCAAAGCTCATTTTTCATGGAAAAAGCGATGGTCTTGCCATCAGGCGATATCTCAGCTTGATCGGCGCCACTGGTGAGGGTTTCACGGCTGACAGTGTTTAACTTATCGTCCGTTGGTGCATAAATCGAGACTTTGACCGGTTCGCTTGCTCCTTTTTTGAGCAGCCAGACAGCCCCCTCATATTCGAAAACAATATCGCCAGATTTGCGCGAAATCGAAGGCCATCTAACAGCGCCGCTGACGAATTGGGTGAGTTGTTTTGCATTGCCGTTCATGCCAAATGCCCAAAGGTTCGGAGTGCGCTTTGAGTTGTCAACAAATTTCGTCGGTGTTTCTCCAAGTTTGGTTGTGCTTGGCGTTACTTCACCTGTTGCGGTGCAGAAGATAGTGCGGTTATCACTTAAAAACTTGGGCATGAGATGCTGCCCACTGTCTTTAGTGATTTGGCGGGGTTTCAGACTTACTAAATCGAGTACCCATACTTGAGCTGCTGCTGAGCCGTGATATCGGGGACGATACCAGGGGAAGCCGTGGCGCACATAAACAACCAGCTTGCCATCGTGCGAATAGGCCGGATAGTTGATCCCTTTAAAGTCGCTGATAAGCTTATAAAACTTCATGCTCTTGACATCGATCTCATAGAGGGTTTTATCGAGCGTATTGCGAGAGCCTAAAAAAAGGATTCGCTTGCCGTCAGGTGACCAATCGTAAGGCACTCCTGCCCCGCTGATCGTAAGCTGTCGCGGAGTGCCGCCCTGAGATGGAACAACATAAATGTCAGTGTTGCCGGTCCTTTGGGAAGCAAAAGCAACCCATTGGCCATCGGGCGAAAAGACCGGCATCGTATCCTGTTCAACACTGTCGGTTAAGCGGATAGCGCGGCCGCCGACTGAGGGCACAACCCAGATATTGCCTTTATAGACAAATGCGAGCGTTTTCCCATTAGGGCTAAGAGCAGGTCGATGGGGAGCAATAATTGGTTTTTCGACTGGTTTTGCGAGCTGTGCCCATGCACTTAGAGCAAACGCTGATATAATGAATATAAATAAAAAGGGTTTAAACAATTTTATCTTAGCGATCATTAACTACCTTCTATGTATTACAACCGAATGGTCTGATAAAAATAAGACCGGACGGCGAACAGAGTATTTTTAGATTACGTATAACTGATTGAGGCCGAAATTCAGCATCATCATTGATGCAACAGTTTACCCTTTAACAGATACGAATGAGATATGTGGAATTCGCAAGATGCACATTCATTATTGTCAGCGCGCTCTGGCTTGCGAATGAAAACGTCAATCGCACACAATGACTCCTAGGGAGGACGAACAAGGTATGCACCTGCGAAAAAAAGACGAATGGTTTTGGCAAGTCAATACGGAATTTAATCGACTTGCAGATGAAATGCTTCGAAGCACATTCGGTCCTGCTTTAGCTACACGTCGTTTCTGGGAACCTCGTGTAGATGTTTGCGAATCGGATGGCATGCTTATTATTAAGGCTGAGTTGGCAGGGATCGATACGAAATCACTCCAGGTCGAACTCTCGGCTGACCAGCGCTCCTTGATTATTCGCGGAACCCGTTCCGAACAAGCAATAGAGCCTGAGCCGCGAACCCGATGTCACCATTTGGAAATTTATTATGGCGACTTTGAACGGACGATCAATCTGCCGGAAGTTGGGCTTGATAAAGACAATATTAAGGCAACCTATCAAAATGGTTTTCTACTCATAACGATTCCAAAGGTCACAACGAATTGCCTCGAGTCGAATATGAGAACTAATCCAACGGAAGAATAGAAGGCCCCGGGAAGGAGATGTGTTTATGGATTTAACAATGGGAACTTTAGAAGGTGATGAAGAAAGCACGTCAAGGATTGAGATTCCTGATGAGTTAAATATGCTTCCGCTTAGGGATTCGGTTATTTTCCCTATGTTAGTGGCGCCTCTTTCTGTGGGTAGAGATGCATCAATCCAACTGGTTGATGAGTCCGTTGTTGGCGGGAACCGAATTATCGGAGTGGTTGCCCAAAAAGACGCTAATGCAGAACAACCCACCTTTGCTGATGTCTATGGATATGGGACGGCAGTAATTGTTCGGATGTTAGGCAAAGTGCCGGAGGGCGCGCGTCTGATAGTGCAGGGGATTTCACGCATAAAAATAATTCAAGGTCTACAAGAGGAGCCTTATTTACGAGCGAGAGTTGAAGTAATTCCTGAGCCTGATATTCCTGAAGCAGATATGCTCGAGGTGGAGGCGCTTAAACGGCAAATCATCAATTTATTCGAACGGGCTATTTTCCTTTCACCGGATATGCCTGAAGAACTTCGTTCGATCACAATGACTATCACTGAGCCTGGCTCGATGGCTGATCTTATCACTGCTCATATGCGTTTGACAGTTGAGCAAAAGCAACTAATTCTCGAAACGATCCCAATAAAAGAACGCTTGCGCAAAGTTTTGGAAATGTTAAGCAGAGAAGTGCAAGTGTTGGAACTCGGCAGCAAGCTTCAAACTGAAGTTGCGGGCGAGATGACGAAAACTCAGCGCGAGTACTACCTCCGTGAACAGCTCAAAGCCATTCAGCGCGAACTTGGCGAGGGTGAGGATCGTGGAGAGGATATTGATGATTTACGCAAGCGAATAATCGAAGCGAAGATGCCCGAGGAGGCACAGCGTGAAGCTGAACGAGAGCTTGACCGATTGGCGCGGATGTCGCCAGGTTCACCTGAGAATACGGTTGCGCGTACTTATATCGAATGGATGATCGCTCTACCCTGGAGCGTGGCAACCGAAGATAATTTGGATATAGCCCACGTTAAACAGGTGTTGGATAATGACCATTACGGGTTGCCAAAGGTCAAAGAGCGTATTCTCGAATTCCTGTCGGTACGCAAGTTCAAAAAGGATGGGAATGTGCGTCAGCCTATCTTGTGCTTTGTTGGCCCTCCTGGTGTCGGCAAGACTTCGCTTTCGAAGAGTGTTGCCCGAGCGATGGGTAGGAATTTCATACGGTTATCGCTGGGTGGCATGCGTGATGAAGCAGAGATTCGAGGACATCGGCGCACCTATGTCGGGGCTTTGCCTGGTCAGATTATCCAAAGCATTCGACGAGCCGGATCAAATAATCCGGTAATGGGATTGGATGAGGTCGATAAGATTGGAACTGACTGGAGGGGTGATCCCTCGAGCGCGCTTCTTGAAGTTCTCGACCCCGAGCAGAATTTTTCGTTCAGAGACCACTATTTGGATGTCCCCTTCGACTTGAGCAAGGTGTTCTTTATTACCACAGCTAACGTGCTTGAAACAGTGCCGCCGCCGCTGCGAGACCGTATGGAAATCATCGAAATCAGCGGTTATACCGATTTCGAGAAACTCCATATTGCCAAGCAGCATATAATACCCAAGCAGATGACTGAACACGGTCTTACGGAAGAGCAGGTGATCTGGAACGATGATGCCGTTCTGTTCATGTCACGTCGATATACTCGCGAATCGGGTGTGCGAAACCTAGAGCGGACTGTAGCGGCTGTCTGCCGGAAGATAACGAGAAAATATGCGGAAGGGTTAGTCGAAGAGGTTACTGTCACTCCGGCAGTTGTTGAGGAGTTCTTAGGTTTACCACGATATCCCGAAGATGCGGCGGTTGAGCGCGAATTGGCGCCGGGTGTTGCTGTCGGATTAGCCTGGACCCCCTCTGGCGGTGATGTTTTATTTATCGAATCCACCCTGATGTCCGGCAGTAAGAACTTGATTTTAACTGGTCAGCTAGGCGATGTGATGAAAGAATCGGCTCAGGCATCCCTTTCGTTCATTCGTTCTCATGCTGATAAATTAGGCATCGATCCGGGGTTCTATGATAAGCATGACATTCATATTCATGTTCCGGAAGGCGCTATTCCAAAAGATGGGCCTTCTGCAGGAATTACGATGACAACTGCTTTGGCAAGCCTGTTGACCAATCGGCGGATCAAGCCTCGTTTGGCAATGACCGGCGAAGTCACTCTTACCGGGCAGGTTTTACCGGTAGGCGGGATTCGAGAGAAGGTTATGGCAGCCAAAAGAGCAGGTGTAAACAGCCTCATATTGCCAAAGCGAAACGAAAAAGATGTTGCTGAGGAAGTGCCGGAAGAGGCCAAAAAAGGAATCACTTTCCATTTTGTCGACCGAGTAGAAGAAGTTCTGAAAATAGCTCTGGATTCAAAACCCTAAGTAAAGTAGGCAAAAGTCAGATTCTGGAACCCTCTCCTGACTCTAAGCAATACAAACTAAAAACAAGTTTTTAATAGGAGACGCCATGAATTTTGAACAACTGTATTATATGGGGGATGCTCAACTTAGGGGAGCGTTGCACGTTCGTCCTCGCACCCCTATAACAGATGAATTTGCACTTTTTAGACGAGAAGACATCCCGAGTGAACCCATTGTTTATGAATACTTTATGGGGGGAGCGCCAAAGGACTTAATTGGAACTACACTCGTACCGCTAAAGCTTTTATCCGATCGCGTCATTGATTTATTTCAAGAAAACCAGTTT
>JBAXQP010000053.1 GCA_037131655.1 bacterium
GCCTGGAGTTTCATGTTTCGTATAGTGGACAAACAGCCGGGCCGATGGTAAAACCTGGGCAAGAAATAAACGGCGGCGGAGTCTTTGCTTAACAACAGGGAGTTACCATGAAAGAACAGATTATAAGAAATGTCATTTCTTCGGCAGTTGCGTTGGTTATGCTCTTATCTCCGGTTTTTGCCGGGAATGGCAGCGCCGGGCCTCTTCCACCGCCGGCGGCACGCACTGTGCGCAACATTGAAGGTTGGAAAGTGCTTGTTGATGACCGCCTGCTGGCGCCGCCAAACGAAGAGCTGGGCTTGCGCGCGCTCAAAATGCTCGAAGCAAAGCTGGTTGATATCACATATATCGTGGCGCCGGGCCCATTGGAGAAGCTGAAAACCTTTGCCATTGTGCTCGATCTGTCGCACGGCACTCTGCATAACATGCAATATCATCCTGGCGCCGACTGGCTGCAGGAGCATGGGTATTCTACCAATCTCGTGAAATGTGTTCACATCCCGGAAGCCAAAGATTTGCTCAATTCTCGCAGCATCAATGAACAGCCAATGGTCATCCTGCACGAGTTGTCCCAGTTCTGCACGCGGATCGGGATTATTGAGGCTGGCTTAGTGTACGACCTTTTTCTGGTTAATATTCCGTATCAGGATCCCACGCCAACAATGCAGGCTCAATGGGAATTCCGCGAGTCTGTTTCAAACCATCTCATGGGTGCCGGTGGAATCATATTCATCGTCGGGCTCCTGGCGGCCCCATTCATCTGGAGAATCGAGAAAAGAAAGAACTATTGAGCCGCCGGCGAATATATAACATAATGGAAGGAGATGATTCCAAATGATCAAGAGATGCGTTTTGATCTTTATTGCTCTCGGCCTCGGCGTTCTGGCGTGGATAGCCGCTTTTTATTTCTTTACGACCGCCTTCGAGCGAACCGAGGAAAATATGTACGCTGCGATAAACTTCGGGGACATTGCTAACGTGAGTCGGCTCATCGCACGCGGGGTCGACGTCACCAAGATTGGCTACTTGCATGAAGCGGCAGGCTGCGGTCACAAAGATATATGCGAGTTGCTAATCAAGAACGGAGCGCAGGTAAACGCCAAAGACGAGACTGGCAGAACCCCCTTGCATCGAGCGACACCCAACGCTTGTAAGGATTGCTGCGAACTACTGCTCAGCAAAGGGGCAGACGTGAATGCCAAAGATAAGACCGGTTGGACACCCTTGCATTATGCGGCAGACTACGGTAGTAAGGATTGCTGCGAGCTACTGATTAGCAAAGGGGCGAAGGTCAATGCGAAAACAAACAAGGGAGAGACGCCCCTGAAACTGGCAGCAAAGGGCTTAAAGGTATCACGACCCGATTGGAAGGAGTGCTACAACGACACCATCGTCCTGCTCAAGGCCCTTGGGGCGAAGGAGTAGTTGAAGGGCTGTCAAGATTAATTCATGCGGCTTCTTTTTTTGAAGGAGAAATTTGGCTGAGTGATGTAATATACTTCAGCTATTCTTTTAGTTGGAAAAGATCTATGTTTAATCGAAAATGCTTGTTAAGCTTTGCTGTCGTATTATTAATCACCACCGTGTGGGCTGCGCCTTCGAATAATGGCGTTTTGACAATCGCGATTGCCGGGGATTTGATGCTCAATGGCATTCATTCGGAAGGCAGCAATAACTTTCTTTCATCGGTTGCACCCATATTTAATAGCGCTGATGTCGCCTTTGCCAACCTTGAAACCCCGCTCACTCTTCGCGGTACCCAAACGCCTCGCAAATCAGCCGAAGAGCTTCGCAAACGCTCGCAATATATCCTGCGCGGCAAACCATTTTGTGCCAAACAAATAGCCGAAGCAGGCATTGATATTGTCTCATGCGCCAACAATCACATGATGGATTGGGGGTTAGTTGGGATGCGGGAAACGCTGTCATCCCTGGACAAGGCTAAGGTGAAGCACTCAGGAGTTGGCGGTACTTGGCAAGCAGCGTGCGAACCTGCGATTGTTACTTCAAAAGGGGTACGCATCGCTTTCCTGTCCTACCTGGCATTTCGCGGATCAAGCGCTCTTCGAACTTGCACTCCCGCCCAAAAAGCGGCAGCAGGGATCGCTGTTATCCCCTGCGATGGCTCAACTATCACGCCGGAAGGTCTTTCCGTTCTACAAAATGACATCTCAAATGCCCGATCCCGCGCGGAATTGGTTTTCGTTTCCTTTCACTGGGGCAATCAGGGGGAACCTCAACCGACGGTTTATCAGAAAGCCTTAGGCCGCAAAGCGATTGATCTTGGAGCAGATATGGTTATCGGGCATCATCCCCATGTGCTTCAACCCACGGAAACATACAAAGGCAAACCAATTTTCTACAGCCTTGGCAATTTTGTCGCCCCCAACTGCCGAGGGCGTCTTGGTGAAACGCTCATTGCTGTTACCTCATGGCAAGGAAGAAAGCTAACGAATATCTCTCTACACCCCGTACGCATCGTTGGAGGGCTACCAAAGCTAGTCGATCGTTCATCTTTCAAGCAGAAACTTCGCAAAAGCCATTAACTTTACGGGCAACTCAACCGATAATATCTGCTGATGAACAATAGTTTTGGCGTTATATTTGCTCGAATATCAAAGCATACTGACCTGATTGTCGCGATGGCGATCTTGGCGACGGTTACGATGCTCATACTTCCGCTACCTGAATGGTTGTTGGATACGGCTATCGTAATCAACATCGCTGCAGCGGTGGTTGTGGCGCTAGTATCGGTGAACGTTACTGAGCCGCTTCAGTTCTCGGTATTCCCTTCACTTCTGTTGATAACAACACTTTTCCGACTTGCTCTTAGTATAGCTGCAACAAAGCTTATTCTAGGCACCGGCGCTGCAGGTCAGGTTATTGAAACCTTCGGCACCTTTGTCGTAGGCGGCGACTTCGTGGTGGGGTTAGTGGCATTCCTTATTCTGGTTATTGTCCAGTTCGTGGTCATTACCGGAGGCGCCGGCCGAGTTGCTGAAGTTGCCGCTCGATTTACTCTCGATGCAATGCCCGGCAAGCAAATGGCGATTGACGCCGATTTAAATTCCGGTTTAATCGATGAGGATGTAGCCAGAAAAAGGCGAAGAACCGTCCAGCAAGAAGCTGACTTCTATGGTGCGATGGATGGCGCCAGCAAGTTCGTTCGTGGTGACGCCATTGCGGCTATTATCATCATGCTCATCAACATAGTCGGTGGGTTCGCGATTGGATTCTTTAAAGGCAATGGCGATTTCCTGACGGTAATGAAAACCTACACGCTTCTCACCGTCGGCGAAGGTCTGGTCAGCCAGATACCCGCTTTGCTTATCTCTACTTCAACAGGTTTGATGGTTACCCGCGCCAGCTCTGATTCGGCGATGGGAACGGATTTGTTGAACCAAGTTTTAGCTCAACCCAAGGCGCTTGGCGCAGCAGGTGGAGCCCTCGCGCTAATCGGTTTCGTCCCAGGCTTCCCAACTTTTCAATTTCTAATCGTTGGTGGATTGCTTGCGGCAATATCTTATGGCCTTCAAACCGGCAAGATATCCGCGCAAGCAATTGCTTCAGGCAAACCAAAAGATAAGGTTCTAACAGAAGCGCAAACAGCAAAAGCGGCTCAACCCAAAGGGCCAGAAGCCGTCATGCCTCTACTTATGGTCGATCCGGTTGAATTTGAGTTTGGTTACGGCTTAATGCCGCTTGTAGATCCCTCAGAAAAGGGAGACCTTATCGACCGCATCACCGCCGTACGAAGGCAATTAGCCGTCGAACTCGGCTTAGTAATGCCCAGTGTTAGAGTGCGGGATAACATGCAGCTTAATGCCAACGAATATGTCATCCGAATTCGTGGCGAGGAAGTAGCTCGAGGTGATGCCTTCCCACACGCCCTATTGGCAATGGATTCCGGAAGCGTTATTCAACCCGTTCCAGGCAATCCAACCAAGGAACCAGTTTTTAACCTTGATGCGCTTTGGATTAACGGAAGCCATCGTGAGATTGCTTTACAGTCCGGTTACACCGTGATCGAACCAGCCGCTATGATCGCAACCCATTTAACCGAAATCGTCAGAACTTACGCCGCTGAGTTGCTAAGCCGCCAGGATGTTCAGGCGCTTTTGGATAATGTGAAGATTACAAACAGTGCGGTGGTTGATGAGCTTATCCCACAGATACTCAGCATCGGAGAGGTTCAAAAAGTATTGCAGAACCTACTTCGAGAGCGAGTACCCATCCGTGATATGGTCACTATCTTAGAAACCCTAGCCGATTTTGGCTCACGCACAAAAGAGACAGAGCAATTAGCCGAATTGGTTCGAGCTTCCATTGCGCGAACAATTACCCGGCAACTCGTCGATGAAGCGGGCGTACTCCACGTCATAACCTTCGAACCGCTTCTCGAACAAAAGCTCCAAGAGAACGTTCAAACAACCGCGATGGGTAATTCCCTTGCGATGGACCCAAGAGATGCTGAAATGCTGATTAAATCGGTACAAGGCGAAGCAGAGCGCGCAATCACCGCAGGACATACCCCTGTGCTTTTATGCTCAAACCAATTACGTATGCCGCTGCGGCGAATAATTGAACGATCGATGCCGTCTGTAGCCGTGGTTTCTTATCATGAAATTTCTCCAAAAACAAATGTCGATCAAATCGGTGAAGTGAGGTTGGCCGCATGACAGTCCGAACTTATGTATCCCCAAATAAATTGGAAGCTCTGCTAAAGATTCGAGAAGAACTCGGTCCGCAAGCAGTAATCATTAGTGAACGCAAGTTCAAAAAGGGTGGGCTAATGGGCGCTTTCGGCAAGGACATGGTAGAAGTCGTTGCTGCGCGCAAGGATGAGGAAATTGTAGAAGTCGCAACGGTAAGATCGCGCAAAGCCCTCACAGACGATGAGATCGAAGAAGTCAACACCCGTCAACGCACCCGAAAAGCGAATAATCCGCCAGAGCTAGTCGGGAAAATTTCGAAGCTAGAAGAAGATATCTGCTTCCTACGAGCGGCTATTGAGGAAATGAATAAGAACGCCGTCGTCCAGATGTCCGTCACTGACGATTTGCCTGAAATGACTTCCAAGAAAAGTATCGACACAATCGCACAAATGATTGGTGGGCCGATCATGCCCTCCTCACGTCCACCAAAAGTGGTTGCGCTCATTGGGCCGACAGGAGTTGGCAAAACAACGACGATTGCCAAATTAGCGGCCGATTTCGGGCTTACCCAACGAAAGCGAGTGGGGCTGATCACACTCGATACCTTCCGTATCGCAGCGGTCGAACAACTACGAACCTACGCTCAGATTATGGATATTCCGTTCGAGATCGCCTCTTCTCCTGAAGAAATCCTAGAGGCAGTTAATACCCTAAGCAACATGGATTTCGTCTTCATCGATACTGTCGGTCGAAGTCAAAAGAGCGCTCGTCATTTGGATGAACTAAAAAAGGCGCTTGAACCTGTGATGCCGGAAACACACCTCGTTTTAAGCGCTACGACAAAGACGAAAGACCTTATAGATATCGTCGGGAAATTTACGCATATTCCAACCCATCGCCTGCTATTTACGAAACTGGATGAGACAGACAATCTCGATAACATTCATGAGCTTTACGAGCGGTTCAGCCTGCCTATTTCCTACCTGACAACAGGGCAGCGCGTTCCTGAGGATATTGAACTGGCGACTGAGGTGCGAATGCGCGAATTATGTTGTGCGGCTGCTCATTAAGCTAAAGTAACTTCAGATTCTATGAGAGCGGTTCGCAGCGATTCGCGAAGGTCGGAAAGAACTGCCATCTGGCGCTTTGGGTCGGTCTTTACGAGTATTTTAAGGGTAACTTTCGTTGCATCAAAATAAGCTACACCTTGAAGTGTCGGTTTTCCCAGGACGCCAACAGCTTCAAACTTAGCACCAACCGCTTCGATCACTCGACTAACCTTTTCTAAGTCTGAGGCTGCAGTAACACTAACTTCAAGGTAGTTCTCAACCGCCCCACGTGAAAAGTTAGTTACTTTTGATATATCGCCATTAGGCATGGTTATAAGGCGTCCTTGATCATCCCGAATTCGAGTAATGCGAATACCGACCGAATCAATCACCCCTGTCACATCACTAATTGTCACATAATCGCCAACCGAATATTGGTCTTCGAGAAGAATAAAGAAGCCGGCAATAGCATCACGCACTAACTTCTGAGCGCCAAAACCAATCGCTAGCCCGCCAACCCCCACAGTGGTGAGGATCGGTGTGATGTCATACTTGTCACCACCGATAGTCTTCACTATCTGAATTCCACCAATAATAATCAGAAGGTAGCTGACGATATTCTTGAGGATGCCTTGAAGCGTACTGATACGACTGTTCTGCCGCTCATCGAGCTTATCACGTGTCCAAGGGGGATTGAGGGAAAGGTCAATGGCTCGAAGAAATATCAGCCTCACTATCCACAGTGTGACCAATATAAGAAGCGTAATTAGCCCTTTCTCAAATGCAGACGCCCCCAAATGACGCCACCAGTCAGCCGTTAACATAATCTTTTCACCCTCTTAATATCCTACCTTCAGAACCTCTTTAATGAACTTTCAGCTTGTGAATGGGAGGTATGGTTGGTTTTGGAATCCTGATACCCAAACTTTTTTCTTGTGATGGATCAGCCAAAACAGCATTGAAACGAGCTAAATCAGTAATCGGAGCTAAACACACATTGCCCCGACACAGAAATGCGGAGGGAAGGGTCGCGACGTTATAAAATGAAGGCGCATTCTTTTGAGAATAGACGACCACTAGCGTCTTGATAGGGCTTTGCCTTGCCGCAGCATCATAGAAAGCTTGAGTCTTTGCATCAGCCGGATCGCCAATAATTACCACATGCAAAGGAGGCATGAGATGACGTAGGACTGAACGATTAAATGAACTAGCATCCAAACCGAGTAAGCTCGCAGTTCCTGCTACAGCGTTTAAGGTTCGTTGTGAGTGCTCTATCCATTTCACATCACCTGTCCAAGCGGATAAATCATCGAGAACCCCCGCCACAATTGAATTCGCAGCCGGAAGCGGTTCATCCTTAATTGGCTTGTGGAGGCATAAAGTTATCCCTGCTGAACTTCGCACATCAGCCAAATCGTAAAATCCACCTTCTGCTGTGTCCTCATACCGACTGATTGCATAATTCATCAATCGTTTAGCAAACAGAAGCAAAGCAGGTTCCCCAGTAACCCCAAAAACATCAATAGCTGCGCGAGCCGCCCAAACTTGATCGTCGAGCCAACCGGCTCCCTCAGCCTCCGATAACTTGTAGGCTTTCATATGATAAAGTCCACCATCCGGCGCAACCATATTTAGCCGAATAGCGTTCATTGCATCCACAGCCTCATCACGCAACGAATTAGACATCAGGGGGTCATCATAAAAAACTCGGTGGGCAGTTAATAATGCAGAAATGGCAATTCCATTAAGATGAGTAAAAACAGTCTTATCAACGGAAGGTGGTTTAAGCGCCTTGTCACGAGTTTCCCGCATTTTTTGAGTAGCAGAACGCACCAACTGCCTGGCAACATCTTCCGTAACACCCATCTTTGCAGCCAGCTTGTTATAAGATATGGCCACTCTGAGCGCATTTACCCCTAATTTCCCATAGTCCCCATTTCTTGTGATGTCATAGTATAAAGAGGCAGCTCGATACTCATCTCCGGAGACGGCTGCTGCCAGATCAGACAACCTCCAAGTGTAAAAACTTCCATCATCACCCTTCGCATTATCCGAATCCTGGGATGCCCAGAAAGCGCCGCTGCTCTTATCAAGCAGGTTCTGAGATAAATAATCCTGAATTCCATAAACGATATCGCGATAAAGTGGCTTTTTGAAGACGGAATAAGCAAGAGAGTAGACACGCATCATTTGGGCATTTTGGGATAAAAGCTTTTCAAAATTAGGTTCACCCCAATCAAAATCGTAGCTCTCATTGAAGAAACCGCCTCTTAAGTGGTCGTAAAGCGCCGATTGAGCCAGTGTGTCAAGGGTATGTGTCACCATTCGCCCCGCTTCAATATCGCCCATCTTGACATAACGAAAGATGAGTAGCTCCAAAAGCGCCGGACGCATTGGCTTACTTTTATCAGCAGCCCTAAACCCACCTTCCTCAGGATCATAAGCTGCAATAATCTGGTTACGGAGCTGCTCGAGTGTCTGATAATTTGCTTCCCCCGGCAACGGTTTCATCAATTGATCAGCGCTGGCTCGTTGTGAGAAAGCTTGGGCAGTTATTTCATGCTGTTCGCGGTTCATATTCCACTCTTCACTAATTCGTGCAAGTAACTCTTTTAAGTGGTTCTTCGAAACGGACCCAACCGAGTAGAGTAGATTGCCATTCGTATCCAAAAGCACAATAAGCGGAAGACCACCTTTGAATTCGCTGGCTTTCTCGCTTGTCTGAAGCTGTGCTTGAATAAAGTAACGCCGATACAACTCAGGATGAACATCGATACCCACTTTGATTGCGACAAAACGACGATTGATTACATCCACTAAATCCGCGTCATCATAGGTAAGACGGTTCATTTCATGGCTATCATGTGACCAGCAAGCGCCAAGATCCAAGAGAACAATCTTATCCTCACTTTTGGCCTTTTTGAAGGCATCAGGTCCCCACTCATGCCAATCAATCAACTGGAACCTAGCTTGCCGAGCGTAGGTATCATGGGATTCACCCAACCCATTCTCAATATCTTGATCCTGATTACGCAATAATTGGCCTACTAATGCAAGGCCGACAATGCAAATCACTGTTAACATAAGCCATTGGAAGCGAGGAGAGTGCGAATTCATCATGTTTTAGCCTCAATATGATTCTAAAGTAGCTGAGCTTTAGAAGTCAAGTGCCAAGTTGATTACACGCTAGGAATGAAGCTAATTCCATTCAATCCTCAAACATTAGGTACACTAAAAGAGTATTCTCAGGAGGTAACAAATTGGCGACTATCACCGAACAGCAAGTATTAGAAGCGCTTCAGGTCATCATCGACCCTGACCTTCAACGTGACATCGTATCGCTTGGGTTTGTCAAAGACATCAAGATTGAGGACGGGCACGTACGAGTCAAGATCGAACTGACCACCCCTGCCTGTCCGGTGAGAGATATGTTCAAGCAGCAAGCCACCCAAGCGGTAAGCGTCATCCCGGGCGTGCGGAACGTCACGGTGGAGATGACATCACAGGTTCGCTCACGGCCGGAAACCCCCGAACAACTTCTGCCGGGGGTCAAGCAAGTGGTCGCCATTGCCAGCGGTAAGGGCGGCGTGGGCAAGTCCACTGTTGCCGTCAACCTGGCGGTCGCATTGGCGAAGACCGGCGCCAAGGTTGGATTGCTTGATGCCGACGTTTATGGCCCAACCGTTCCAAAGCTGATGGGTTGCGCTAATGAGCACCCCATCGCCGAAGACGGCAAGCTCATCCCTATCGAAACCTTCGGCATCAAGATGATGTCTTTGGGGATGTTGATAACTGAGGACTCGGCTGTGCTTTGGCGAGGGCCGATGGTTGCCAGCGCTGTTCAGCAGCTTCTCTCTGATGTCAAATGGGGTGAACTTGACTACCTGCTGGTCGACCTGCCTCCCGGCACCGGTGATGCACCCATGACCCTCGGCCAAAGCGTTCCGTTAGCGGGTGTAGTAATTGTATTAACCCCGCAGGATGTCGCTGCTACGATTGCAGCCAAATCGATACAACTCTTCCAACGACTGGATGCGCCTATCCTTGGCATCGTCGAGAACATGGCGGGGTTTGTGTGCTCCCACTGCGGCGAAGTCACCCAGATATTCTCAGGCCAGTCCGGTCCCGAACTTGCTAAGCGGTTCAAGATCCCCTTCCTCGGCTCAATTCCCCTCGACCCCAACATCAGCGCTTCGGGCGATCAGGGAACCCCGGCCATAGAGGCTTATCCCGACTCAACACAGGCCAAAGCCTTCACAGAGATTACCGGCAAGCTCGCACAGCAGATCAGTATCATGGCGACAGTGCAAAAAGATCTCATTCGCAACGTACCGTTAATTAAGAGGTAAAGCGATGGCGGAAAGACTAATCGGGGCGCATCTATCAACTGCGGGCGGGATGCAGAATGCTCTCTATCTGGGTAAGGAAGCGGGCTGCACCGTTGTTCAGATATTCACAGCCAGCCCGCGACAGTGGAAGAGCAGTCCCTTAAAAGAAGAGACCCCTGACGCATTCAATAAGGCCCGCGCAGAAACCGGCATCGACTGCGCGATCGCACACGACTCCTACCTAATCAACATGGCCGCGAGTGATGAAGGACTGATAGGCCGCTCACAGGGCGCCTTTATTGAAGAGATGGAACGATGCCATGCCCTCGGCATTCCCTATGCTGTCACCCACATGGGCGCGCACGTTGATAACAGCTTCGAAGCGGGAATGGCCAACGCTGCCGCCTCCCTCAAGAAGCTCTTGGAGATAGGCCCAAAAGACGTGCACATCACCCTTGAAACCACTGCAGGGCAAGGCACCGGTATCGGCTACCGCTTCGAACAAATCGCAGAGCTTATCGAAATGGCCGGGGGAAGCGACCGTCTGGCCGTGTGCATCGACACCTGTCACATCTTCGCCGCCGGCTACGACCTTCGCACTCCCGAAACCTACAACGACACCATGGCCCAGTTCGACAAGCTAATCGGCTTCAACCGCCTGCGCGTCATCCACGCCAACGACTCCCTCAAACCCCTAGGCTCCCGAGTAGACCGCCACGCCACCCCCGGCGAAGGCCAACTCGGCCTAGAAGCCTTCCGCCTCCTCCTAAATGACCCCCGCCTAACCCACATCCCCATCATCATAGAAGAACCCGACGACACAAAGATAGCCGCAGATGTGGCGAGATTGAGGAAGCTAGCGAAGTAGGCGAAAGACGAAAGGAGCGTAACAACGATGCAACCTCCACCTAACCTTACTAATTGATAACCCCAACCATCTCGTGACATGGGCATCTTTATCTGATCTAAACCCGACTATACGCCATAGGTTGCCCAAAGTCCTGCTTTACAGCTGACGGTGTTTACGCAATCCTACTATTTCACGGAATACTACTGATTTACCCAAACATAGCCTCATCGCGGCATATTGATAAAGACGTAGGCTTATCAATATCCGTCTTCGCTTTTGTTCGGGATGACATAAACAAGCCGTCGGGGTCTGCCTTTGGCTTCTTTTAAGTGGAAGTAAGGCTGGTAGGGATAGTTTCCCCTGCTTGTCAGGATAGTTTGTAACGCTTCTCAGGGGGCTACTCTACCGACGCAGAGGCGATGTCTAACCGATGTGGGGTTAGAGTCTAATGGGCGAGGGGGCAGTGTCTAGGTGATGAGAAACGGGTGTCTAACCGATGATGGATCGGGTCAGACGGCGTCCTCGGGGAAGGCGCAGCAAGCGTTGAAGGGTTCGGGCCACTGGGTGGTTCTCAGGCGCCTGCTGTTTCTTCGACGCGTCCTTACCTCTATTCGGTAGATGGCGCCGGGTTCGATAGTGTCGGGGACGATAGGCAGGAGCTTTCGCTCGCCGCAGTAGAGGTAGATGGAGCATCGGGCTTCGCTGCCGGTTAGCTGATTCACAAAGAAAACGCCCTCGTCGGAGGCTTTCTCATCAAACTTCAACCGCTCGCCTCGCAACTCAAGAACGTCCCTTGCGCTCAGTAGTTCGAGGGTGCCGGAAATGGAGGTTAGACTACGCAGCTCAGGGTCTTGCGACGCGGGCTCCACTCGTTCGAGGGTGATGCCCTCTCGGATATCGTGTGTGAGGGCTGGGCTTGGGCGGCAAAAGATAGTGATATTGGGGTTCTTGGGAAGGAGGTCGTGAGGGGTATTTAGCTTTGCATGGATCGCCGTGCCGAAGGTGCCGAGGCCCGGAATAGTGACGCTATTACCCTTCAGTAACTCTATCTTAACCTGATTGAAGATGCGCTGCAACACCCCCGCAGCGGTGGCGGAAGACACGCGCGTGCCTTTCGTACTGGCCTTCAGCAGTTCACTCGTCTCGACCGTCTTGCGGTTTCTAAGGCGGGCCTGATAGCTCTCATCCTTCGTCAACACGTTGCGGACAACTTCATATTGCAGGGGCATGGGGCTCTCCAAGTAGCAAACTACCTATATTATCGGCTGTTTGGATCTCTGACCCTAGTAATACCACTCCACCGTCTCGTTGATTAGTTCGCGGAAGTAGCGGTAGTTGTCCCATGAGATA
>JBAXQP010000054.1 GCA_037131655.1 bacterium
GGCTTTGAGGTTGTGGGAGAAGGGGGCGCTCATGTTTCTGGCGGCCATTCTTAGGGCGGGAAGCGCAACGCTTGGGTTTTGATTGCCGTATTTACTTAGCAGGCTAATGGCGGGGCCTGATATGGGGGATGCGGCGGCAATGGCTAACTTGGCAATGCCGGGGATGGTTTCGGCTAAATTGCCGCCGATTTTGCATAATAGAAGAATCGCTTCGCTTGTGATCGCCCAGTCGGGATGAGTAGCAGCGGCGGCGATTGTTGGAGTGATTTCAGTTAGGTCGCCGCCTATTCTTCTGATTGCGCGGCTGGCATAGAAGCGGACTTCCGGATTGTAATCACCCATCGCTTTGGCTAATAAGGGGAGATAAATTCGATGCTTAGGAGTAAACTGCTTGACCGTATTCCGCGCCACTCTTTTTAGCTTGGAAGCTTCCTCGGTATCGAAAACGAGTTTTTCTCCCACAGCGTCCAATATAGGTTTAAGTTTCTCTTCCGGTCGCTCGGCTTCGACTGGCAATTGAAAGTCGAGTGCGCTCAGACTGCTCTCCATGTATGAATAAATACCCTTTACTTGATACTCTGTGCCAATATCTTTTTATATTTGTTCTGAAAAAAAAGAGGATTTTTGTGTTATTATGTTGAATACTATTAATTGCACGCTAAAGTATTAAATAGGGTTCATGAATCTCTTGAGGGGTAATCACTGATAAGTGTTATCTGAAATGAGGCACTAATGCGATTTGAAAATCATTCAGCAAAGAAGAGCCAATATCAAAAGAAGCCTAATGCGCATAGCATTTCAGTATTCTTTGCTAGCCTTTCGGCTGGGGTTGGGCTACTTGCTCTTATTGGGTGGATTACACACGTTTCTCTTCTTACCACCTATGCCATAGGCAGAACACCGATGGCGCCAAGCACCTCTCTGCTCTTAGTGTTATCTGGATCGGCGCTCATCCTGTTTGTCCTTAAGCCACAAAGCCATAAAGCACGCACGGTAGGTCTTGTATTTGGTTGGTTTAGCACGCTCGTAGCCCTGATTCTATTAGCGCTGTCTTTTAAAGGTATCCGTCCAGGGTTTGAACACCTCGGTTTTCATTTTATCAGTGCAAGAATCGGGCATATGTCTCCTATTACGGCTTTCTGCTTTGTGCTTTACGGGTTTTCGCTGCTGGGGTTCTTCTTGTCTGGCAAGATGTGGCAAGCAAGGGTCATCTTCGGGCTCATCCTTCTAAGCCTTATATTCAGCATCACTTTACTTTTGGGCTATATCGTTGGATCCCCCCTGCTTTATAACAGCATTATTATTCCCCCAGCGCTTCCAACGTCTATTGCATTCCTGATGTTTGGAACTGCGCTCATGATCGCTTCGATAGAACGCATCTGGCATTTGAACGAGGAGCCGGAAGCCTTATCAAAACGAACCTCATACTTGTTTATTCTATTTTTTATCCTCGCATCAACGGTGATTATTTCCTTTGGATTATATTTCTTCCAAAACCTCAGACAGAAAACTCTCGCTGAGGAGGAGGAGGAGGTTTCCACTGTCTCGAAATTGAAAATGAATTGGTTGATGAATTGGCGTGAAGATTATCTGAAGGATGGCGAATTACTGTCTAAGAACCTCGCCTTTAGCGCGTTGGTGCGTCGCTATTTCGATAAGCCGGGGGATGCGGCCACGCAGCGCGAACTTCAGCAATGGATCAATCTGTATCCCGATAAGTACCACTTCGATCACGCTCGCTTGCTGGATTTAAAGGGTACAACTCGTCTTACAACTTTCAACGATAGATCGCCCATCGCAAATGAGATCCGCCTGGCGATTCCAGGAGTACTACGCTCAAGACAGGTAACGTTTGTGGACTTCTTCCTTTGTGATGTCCACAATGAAGTGAACATGGCGGTGTTGGTACCTATCCTTGACGCGGCCAATGGCTATAAACCGTTGGGTGTTGTCTTTTTACGGATTAATCCCACCCACTTATATGCCAACGTTAATGAGTGGCCAGTGCCCACCAATTCGGCTGAATCCCTGCTTGTTCGGCGAGAGGGGGACCATGTACTCTTCCTGAGCAACCAAAGATTTCAAAATTCCCCTCCACTCAAGCTGCAAATTTCATTAAGTAATAAAGAGGTTCCTGCCGTAAAGGCGGCGCTGGGGCAGGAAGGGGTTGTGGAGGGGAAAGATTATCGGGTCGTTCCAGTGATTGCTTCCCTACGCGCCATTCCCAACTCAGGGTGGTTTATTGTTTCCAAAATGGATGTTTCGGAAGTCTACGCCCCTCTGAAAAAACAAGCGCTGGAATTATTCACCCTTATGGGCATTCTGATCGTTGGCATGGGCTTAGGTCTTAGACTTATCTGGGATAATCAACATAAGCGTTTCTATCTGGAGCTGATCCAGGGGCAGGAAGTTCTGCAAGAGAGCGAGGAACGACTGCGCGCTATCATGGATAATGCTACCGCTGTTGTTTACTTGAAGGATAAGGAGGGCCGTTATCTTCTTGTCAACCGACATTTCGAAAAGTTATTTAATACAACAAATGCATTGGTTCAAGGGAAAACCTCCTATGATATTTTCCCCCGCGACGTGGCTGAAACGTTTAATAAGAACGACAAAGCAGTTTTCCAAACTGGGGCACATTTCGAGACAGAAGAGCTTGTGCCGCAGGAAGATGGTGTTCATACTTACCTCTCCCTCAAGTTCCCACTCTTTAGCGTATCAGGCGAAATCTATGCCTTCTGCAACATCTCTACCGACATCACAGGGCGAAAGCGGGCGGAGGAGGCGTTGAACGAGGCGCTGGATCGTCTCCTGAAAATCTCCGATCAGGTGCCCGGACTCGTTTATCAATTTAGATTGCGACCTGACGGTAGTTCCTGTATGCCTTTCGCCAGCAATGCACTCAATGAGATATTCAGGATCAGTCCTGATGAAGTCCGTGAAGATGCATCCAAAATATTTGCAACTATTTACCCGGATGACTATGCCAGCGTTGTCGCCAGTATTCAGGAATCGGCACAGGATTTAACTCTTTGGCATCCTGAGTTTCGAGTGAAGTATGACGATGGCACAGTGCGCTGGCTCTACGGCAACGCAGTCCCGCAGATGCAAGAGGATGGATCAGTGCTTTGGCACGGCTTCGTTACCGACATCACCGAACGCAAACAAGCGGAGGAAGCGAAAGCTTTGGCAACTGAACGGCTGTCGCTGGCTACTCGCGCAGGCGGGGTGGGTATATGGGACTACGATGTAGTCAATGACGTTCTTCACTGGGATAACCAGATGTATAACCTCTATGGGATCACGCAGGAGACATTTGGCGGTGCGTACGAGAGTTGGCGAACGGGGCTTCATCCGGAAGACATGGCGCAAGGGGATGCCGAAATCCAGTTGGCGCTGCGCGGTGAAAAGGAATTCAATACCGAGTTCCGTGTACTCTGGCCAGACGGAAGCATCCGCAATATCCGCGCCCTAGGCATTGTGCTGCGCGATGCCTCTGGTCAACCATTGCGCATGATTGGTACGAACTGGGACATCACCGAGCGTAAGCGGGCGGAGATAGTGCTGCGCGAGAGCGAAGAACGATTCTTCAATGCTTTCAATTATGCGCCGATCGGTATGGCGCTTGTCTCTCCCGAAGGTCACTGGCTTAAGGTCAACCAGGCAATATGCGATATTGTCGGATATTCTGATGAGGAGCTTATAACCAAGACATTCCAGGATATAACGCATCCGGATGATCTGGAGTCCGACCTTGCCTATGTAAATCAAATGCTGACAGGCGAAATTTCAACCTACCAGATGGAGAAGCGCTATTACCACAAGCAGGGAAACGTGGTATGGGTTCTGTTGAGCGTTTCATTGGTGAAGGACAACCAGGACAAGCCGCTCTATTTTATATCCCAGGTCGAAAATATTACCGAGCACAAACTGGCTGAAGAGGCTCTACGAGAAAGTGAAAGCCGTCTGAAGAGTGCGCAGCACGTTGCGCATCTGGGCAATTGGGAATGGGACCTGATCACGAACGAGCTCTACTGGGCAGAGGAAAACTACCTCCTTCACGGCATTGACCCAGAAAAGGTAAAGCCGTCGTTTGACGCATTTCTCCAAGTAGTTGATCCAACGGAACATGAGTTCGTGAATGGCGCAGTTGCAGATGCGCTTGCCGGCAGAACACTATTCGAAATTGACTATACCGTCATTCGGCCTGACAATGGCGAAAGGCGCATCATTCACTCGATAGCCAACGTAATCGTGGATAGCGCAGGGCAAGCCGTGAAAATGATTGGCACGGTTCAAGACATCACCGAGCGCAAGCAGGCGGAGGAGGCGCTGCGTGAGAGCGAGGAGCGCTGGCAATATGCGTTGAGCGGCGCGGGCGACGGCGTGTGGGACTGGAATTCGCAGACCAACCGGGTGTTCTTCTCACCACAGTGGAAATCAATGCTCGGCTATACGGAAGCTGAAATCGGCGACACGTTGGATGAGTGGGACAGCCGCATCCATCCTGATGACAAGAAACAGTGTTTCGAGGACTTAGATAAGCACTTCCGCGGCGAAACCCCAACCTATCAAAACGAGCACAGGGTTCTCTGTAAAAACGGAAGATACAAGTGGGTTCTTGACCGGGGCAAAGTGATCGAGTGGACAGGTGAGGGCAAACCACTGCGCGTCATCGGCACGCATTCCGACATCTCTAAGCGCAAGCAGATGGAGAGCCACCGACAGCTTTCGGCTGAAATCATGAGCATTCTCAATGAGCCTGTTGCCTTGTCTGACGCGATTAACCGTATTCTTATGGCAATCAAGCAGGAAACTGAATTCGACGCTGTGGGACTTCGGTTTAAAAACGACGACGACTTCCCATACTATGCCCAAAGCGGCTTTTCGAATGATTTTCTACTTACTGAGAACACGCTGGTGATCCGAGATTTGCAGGGAGCCGCTTGCATGAATAGCGACGGCAGCCTCAAGCTTGAATGCATATGTGGCCTGGTGATCACAGGGCAGACCGATCCGGCAAATCCTCTCTTTACAGCGGGAGGGAGTTTCTGGACTAATTATTCAAAGGCACTCTTAGACCTTCCATCCTTCCAGGATCCAAGGCTTTATCCGAGGAACCGGTGCATACATGATGGCTACCGATCAGTTGCTCTCATTCCAATCTACGCCAACCAAAAGATCGTAGGTCTTCTGCAGCTCAACAACCGGAAAGAGGACTGTTTGACACTCGAAATGGTCCAGTTCTTTGAAGGGGTCGGCAATAGTATTGGCTTGGCGCTGTTAAAAAAACAGACTGAAGAAGCGCTAGCCATTTCCTCTGCTGAGAAGGAGTACGCAAATGAATTGCTTGAGGCAAAGACGCTTGAGTTGACGCTCATGGCAACCCACGACTCACTCACGGGATTGCACAATCGCTATTACTTCGATGAGCGTCTAGGCGAACTTATCAAAAACGGTTCTGGCAATAAATTTGACTCGATGGCCGTGCTCTTCCTCGATTTGGACAAGTTCAAGCTGATCAACGACACCCTGGGACACCCCGTGGGTGATTTACTGCTTGTTGAAGCCTCAAAGAGATTGCAATCATGTCTTCGTTCAGAGGATGTCTTGGCAAGAATGGGCGGAGACGAATTTACTTGTATTCTTGCGAACAGCCCCAATCGGTCGAATGTGGAATCGCTAGCTTCTCGAATGATTGACGTCCTCAGCAGACCATATATTTTTCAAAACCACAAGATAACTTGCGGAGTGAGCATTGGCATAGCAAACTACCCATCAGATGCCATCGATAGCGTCACTCTCCTTAAATTCGCAGACGCGGCGATGTATAAGGCCAAGCAAGCAGGTAGAGGGACTTTCTGCTGGTTTACTGGAGATGTGGATGTTGATAATCAACAACGAGCCGTATTGGAACATGATCTTCATGAGGCTTTAGCAAATAATCAGTTCGATGTGCACTACCAGCCGATCGTTAGTCTAGAAGATAATAGCATTCTCTGCGCCGAGGCGCTCTTGCGCTGGAAACATCCTGAAAAAGGGATGATAGCCCCGAATCTCTTCATACCAATCGCTGAAGAGATGGGCTTGATCGGCATAATCGGTGATTATGTACTGCAAACCGCCTGTGCTCAGACAGTGGCTTGGCACGGCGAAGGGATACACTTGTCACGAATAAATGTGAATGTATCAATCAAGCAGATTCATGATGCTGAATGGCTCAAATCAGTCATCGCTACTTTATCAGAAACCGGGCTTGATGCAGAACTCCTTAATCTGGAAGTGACAGAAACCGACTTTTCCACCAAGGATGAAGAAATAATAGCGACTCTGCATAAAGTGCGGGATCACGGCATTAACATGGCTATCGATGATTTCGGCAAGGGACGATCTTCGCTCAGGCGTCTTAAAGACATCCCAGTGTCCCATATAAAAATAGATGGGTCGTTTATCAGAGACATCGAGTATAACCAGAACGACAACGCTCTTGTGCGCTCCATAGTTGAGATGTCTCATCGCCAAGGTATTAAGGTGACTGCCGAATGGGTAGAATCCAAGACGCAGATGGAGATATTACGCTCAAGCGGTTGTGATTTCATCCAAGGGTACTACATCAGCCCAGCCCTGTCCACACAAGCCTTTAAAGACTTCGCCCATGAATGGAAGCATAATCATCCAGTAACTGAAGATCTTCAGCTTAAGTTGGACAACTGACCCCAATAATAAGTGTAGGCTTTACCCTGTCAGTCTCTTTTAGTAGCCTCGGAACGCTGTCTTAGCGTTTCTAACATAAACCAGATTATGGCTCTCTGATTAAGGGGGCGAATTCGACTAAGCGGTGGGCGCCGTCCCAGCCGGCTTCGGTTACGTATTGGACGGCGTTTCGGTTAATTGAATCGGCATGGTTAAAATGCAGATGGCCGGATAGGATAGCTACCAGGTTTGGGCTAAAAGACATGAGGTGAAGGAATTCGAGCGTTTCGGGGGTATTCCACTGAGTAGTCCATTTGCGGTCTTCGCTGTCTTGATCCCATCTTAAATCGCCCATTAAAATCGGTGCGCCCCAATAGTCTATGGCAGCAGGGCGTAGGGTTGAAAGGCTGATTGGGATGTGCATAATAAAAACGGTGGGCATCCCTTTCGCCAACTGCTCTTTGGCAAAGGCAAGTTGGCGGGGAGTGACTTGATAGAGCGAATTATCAATTCCAACAAAACGAATACCTCCAACATCGGCGTTAAAGCATTCCGGTTGGCCTTCGGTGAGGGGGTCAAGCACTGGCCACATTTCTTGACGCTTCTCAAAACCTGTTTTCAATTGCGGATAGAGGTAATCATGATTGCCGGAGGTGAAAATAAAAGGCACGCCGGTCTTGTCAGCCGTCTCTTTCAAACGCTCGATATTCGCTTTCGTCGGCCAGTGCATCATATCGCCGGTAAAGACTAACAAGTCCAGATTCATTGAGGGGGCTTGTTCCATAAGCTCATAGAAGCCAAGCTGGTGAGGACCGCCTACGGTTCGGGTTTCTTCCTGAATGTTATCCTGTTGGTGTATATCGCGCTCATCAATATAGCGCAGGTGGACATCGGTAAGATGGAGGATACGCACTGGCGCTTCAAGCCCTTCGATAGCGATATTGGCGCTGCCGTCCGCCCAGTTATGGGTCACATTTAAAATGTCCTGCTTCATACCTCTAAGCCATACCACGGGCGATCGCCACGGATTAGCCGCTGGTTAATTTCTTCAATAACAGCGATACAACCTGCGATACCACTGACTACATAATGCGCTCCAGAGCTGATCATTTTGGTTTTAGCGGCATGCAATTTGTTAGCAAGTTCTTCTCCAGACAACGCTTCAACCGCATCGAATGGCAAGCCGATCATGTTGCCCGTCATGGTAACGCCAACGCTCCAAACACCAGCGTTTAAGCCACATTGGACATCGGACAGTGTGTCGCCGATATGCACCACAGATGCCGGTGGGTAAGAATTGAGGATTTCCATCGTGCGTAAAAGCATCCAGGGTGCAGGTCGTCCCGCCGGAACTTCGCTTGCGCAAATAGCGAAATCAGGGCAGAAACCCTGTTCTTTCATCCCCCCAAGGACTATATCCAATATTTGCTTGTCATAGCCGGAATTGATGGCAATTTTGATGCCCATATTCCGGAAGGATTCGGCAACGGCTAAGGTGCCGGGGATAAGTTGGTTGTAGCTAGGGATGGCTTTGAGATGAATTGGCTGGAAAGCTTTGTAGAGCTTTTCGACATCCTTATCGTCAAAAGGATGACCTTTCACTTGCAGCCATTGTTGAGCAATCGATGGCATTTTGGAGATGGCGCGGATATGGTCTAATTTTTGAAGACCCATCGGCTCACGGGCTTGAGCCATGGTTATATCAATCCCTTGTTCTTTAAATACTTGAACGAAAGCCTGTGCTGGAGCGCAGCTTCCGTAATCCACAGTCGTTCCCGCTAAATCGAGGACGGCTAACTTAACAAGGCTGTTGCTTGATTTCTCTTCAGACGTTGACATGATTAATTTCCCCCCATAAGGACCCACTTGTCAAAGAAGAACCATAAGTAACTACCACAAGGACAACCGGAATTCCTGCTTCAGCATTTTAATTCAGAAGCATATCTTCAAAGCATACCTCAACAATGATAAGCTGAACTATCAGCCATAGTTCTTTCTGTCCGATTTCTTGACTTATAAGGGTGTTTTAAGGTTATAATTACTTGGCGTGCTCCGTCTACTAATAAGTGCGGAGACGTACTTACGAGTCAAGGAGGATTTTCCTGCGAAATGTTTATTCCTATAACGAAACAAGTTAAGAATGACAGCGCGGCGCCTTGGATGCGTCGTCTGTTTACCACTTTAGTAACAGCATTACTGGCAGCGATCTGCTCAAGCGCGTTCGCGAGCGAGGCCGTTAGTTTGCCTCCGTTTGAAAGCTACGAGGGGGCGATGCGAATCGTCTACCTTGTCCTCGTCTTCGGCTTCATTTCCGTCGGCTTTGGGCTTTATTGGTTGATAAAAATCAACAAGCAGAGTCCAGGCACTGCGAAAATGCAAGAAGTTGGCAAGGCGATTCAAGATGGAGCGTTTGCCTATCTGAAGCAGCAAGTTACAACGATGGCGCCGCTCGTTATTCTCATCGCGATCGGTCTTTTCTTCCTCTTCAGAGGACAAACTGATGCCGGTTACGATCAAGCCTTAGCGGCTGGTGTAGCGGTTGCTTTCCTTTTAGGTGTTGCTGCCTCATACCTCGCCGGATATGTCGGTATGTCGATGGCTGTCAAAGCCAACCAGCGAACGGCTAACAAAGCGAGAACGACCTTCAAGGGCGCTCTTGAAACAGCCTTCCAAGCCGGCGCAGTCTCCGGTATGATGACCGTTGGTTTAGGGCTTATCGGCGCTTGTGTGATTTTTATCGTCTACAAGCATCAAGCGATGTTGGTCTTGATCGGTTTCGGTTTCGGCGGATCTCTTGCAGCGTTGTTCATGCGTGTTGGTGGAGGCATTTTCACCAAGGCTGCTGACGTCGGCGCTGACCTGGTGGGCAAAGTCGAAGCCGGCATTCCTGAAGACGACCCGCGCAACCCCGCTACTATCGCAGACAACGTCGGCGATAATGTTGGTGACTGCGCAGGTATGGCCGCAGACGTTTTTGAAAGCTACGAAGTCACTTTGGTTGCGGCGATCATTCTTGGCGCCGCAGTTGTTCCCGTCGCTATATGGGGCGGAAATCCGGATTTGATGAAGATGGCGCTTATGCTTACGCTCTATCCGCTCATCATCCGTGCGGCCGGTGTTGTGGCTTCCGTTATCGGTGTCTTTAGCGTTCGAGGCAAGGATGACGTGAACCTCGACCCAATGAAGCCCATTAACCATGGCTTTACAGTCTCATCTCTAGTTTCACTCGTCGGTTTCGCTATCTGCTCGTATGTGATGTTCAAAGATGGCTTTACCGTCGGCGATACTACTTATGAGTGGTGGCGTTTCTTCCTGTGCACGGCAACAGGAATCGGTTTGGCTTTGGTTATTGGTCGCATGACCGAGTACTTCACATCAACTCATAAGAAGCCTGTCCAAGAGATTACTTTGGCTTCTAAAACCGGTCCCGCAACGATGATCATCTCCGGCTTCGCAAGTGGTCTCGAAAGCTCTGTTTGGAGCGTCCTTGCGATATCCGTATCGTTGGCAGCCTCACTCATCATCTTCTCCGGCAACGCAATGCTGGCAGCTTATGGTGTGGCGCTTTCCGGTCTTGGCCTTCTGGCGACTACCGGTTACATCCTGGCGATGGATACCTTCGGCCCCATCACCGACAACGCGAACGGCATCTTCGAGATGTCCGGTGTGTTGGAAGAAGACAAGAAGAATCCCGACTTCAAGGGCGGCGCTCTTCCGGGCGACAAAATCGTTCACCGACTTGACGCTGTTGGCAATACCACCAAGGCTTTGACCAAGGGGTTTGCTATCGCGACTGCGGTAATTGCTGCCGTCTCGCTATTCCGTTCATTTATGGCGGATGCAGACTTGCTGAGCTTCGGTATTAGACTGGATATCCCTGCGGTATTCATCGGTCTGTTAATTGGCGGTGCAGCCCCGTTCCTATTCTCTGCATTTGCCATTAATGCCGTTGGACGTACTGCCGGTCAGTTGATTGCCGAGGTGCGAAGACAGTTCCATTCAGATCCCGGCATCATGGCGGGAACTAGCAAACCTGACTATGCTCGCTGCGTGAAAATCGTCACCGCTGGAGCACAGAAAGAGCTACTTGGTCCTGGCATCCTGGCAATTTCGCTGCCTGTCTTGGTCGGTTTTGGTCTTGGGTTCTTCACCACTGACGTAACAAATTCAGAAGGTGTTGCCATGACCGCCGCTCAAGTCGGCGCTGCAGGTCTTGGAGGATATTTGGCCGGCGCAATTATCTCCGGACAGCTTATGGCCGTACTGCTCTCGAACTCAGGCGGCGCTTGGGACAATGCAAAGAAGCTAATCGAGGACGGATGGTTTGGCGGTAAGGGTACCGAGAACCATAAAGCTGGCGTTATCTGCGATACCGTTGGCGACCCGTTTAAGGACACTGCTGGTCCTGCGCTTAACCCGTTGATCAAGGTCATGAACCTGGTCGCTCTTTTAATTGCCCCGATTATCGTTCAAGATATATCAACAGCAACGAGAACAACCATTGTTGTTATTGCTGTTGCAGCGCTAGCTGGCGCAGTTATGTTCAGCAAGCGCGGCAGCTTGGTCGATGATAAAGCCGCCATGGCTGAGGCTACTAAGGGAATGGACAAACTTCATAACTAGAACAAAAAATCAATCTGGGACAAAGAGTAACTTCATTTGACCCAGAAACTCTAATCAAGGCCGTCTCTTTTGAGACGGCCTTGATCTTTTCAAGGGGGATTACGGCAGCTATCCGTATCCCTAATCGAAGGGCGGGTAGGATGTCAGCCACAAGCATCCTTGCAATGACACTGATGGGGTATGCCGTTATCCTCTTATTATCACTTTTTATATAATTTCCCCGTTAGTTTGGTATTTTCTCGTAAGCACAGCAGTATAGTCTTATATACTCAACAAAACAGGAGAAGGTATAACTTGCTAGCTTGACTGGATTAGTTAAGTATCAAGTTTGGTAGTCTCTCCTAGATGAATGAAAGGTGAAAGTTATGGCACAAGATAAAAAGAAGCTTGGATTTGATACTCTGGCGTTACATGCGGGGCAGGAACCGGATTCTCAAACAGGAGCACGCGCAGTTCCTATTTATCAAACCACCTCATATGTGTTTAAGAACACCGAGCATGCTGCGAATCTATTTGCCCTGAAAGAGTTCGGCAACATATATTCCCGAATAATGAACCCGACCCAGGATGTCTTTGAGCAGAGAATAGCCGCGCTTGAAGGAGGAACGGGCGCATTAGCGACCGCATCAGGCCAAGCGGCTGAGCTGATTGCTCTGTTCACTATCGCGCAGGCGGGGGATGAGATTATTTCTGCATCAACCCTTTATGGTGGTACTCATACACTTCTGCATTACACCTTACCAAAGATGGGTATTAATGTAAAGTTTGTCGATCCGTCAGACCCATCGGCCTTTAAAAATGCTATCACCGACAAGACCAAGGCGATTTACGGCGAATCGGTTGGCAATCCGCA